>DAITQD010000054.1:0-16238 GCA_036833255.1 Jatrophihabitantaceae bacterium | reverse complement strand
GCCCCGGTGGCGGGTAGCAGCATCCAGATCTCGCTCATCGCATCGGTGCGTGGGCTGTGCGCCACCCGGCGTTGGCTCATCGCTTCGGCGTGTTCGTCTTGGGCCGGCGTGGGTGCCGCGGCCGTCGGTGCGGTGCATGCACCGGTAACCCCGAGCTTCGCCGACGTCTGAGCACGCTCGCGGGCGGCGAGCGGCCTTGGTTTCCGGACAGGTGTCGATCGAAGGTTGTCGGATGCGTCGCCCCGGGACTAGCGTCTGGACCCCAAACTGTTCGCCTGCCCGGGCTGGCTTTGGGGCCAACCCCAGGCACAGCGGCAGTTCCACCGCCCATCGCTGCAACGAGCGGCGACCGGAAGGAGCCAACGATGGGGACTCAGGAAAATGCCGAGCTGGTGCGGCGCGGATACGAAGCGTTCATCGCAGGGGACATGGCGACACTCAACGAACTGTTCGCCGAGGACGCTGTCTGGCACGTACCCGGAACCGGTGAGCTGTCGGGCGCGAAACAAGGGCGAGAAGCCATCATGAGTTTCTTCGGTGAGCTGATGACCCGCTCTGGTGGGACGTTGAAGGTCACCCTCCAAGATGTGATCGGCGGCGACGCCCACACGATCGGCCTGAATGGCAACCACGCCGAGCGCAACAACAAGGTCTTGGACCAGGACGCCGTGCTCGTCTTCCAGGTGCGCGACGGACGCGTCAGCGAGGTGCGGGAGTTCTTCGAGGACACGGCCGCCACCGACGAGTTCTGGTCTTAGCCAAGGCGCGCCGTCGGGCAGTCGTCGTGGTTCCAACCTGCGTCGTGTTTGCCGTGGTGCCGGCCTGCCCGCTGCTGAGGAGCGGCATGGAGCTGCTCGGCCAGCAGCTGTCGGCAGGACAGGTGGCCGGTGGCGCCATCGTCGTGCTCGCCGTCGCCGGGCTGCTGGTCGTGCCGCGCCGCCGACTACCCTGGCGAGCATGACGCGTGCCATCGCCGACCTGCTCGAACGCGCCGCCGACGGTGGCCGCATCACGCCCGACGAGGCGCTGCTGCTCTACACCGACGCGCCGCTGCACGCGCTCGGGCAGGCGGCCGACGCGGTGCGTCGCCGTCGCTACCCCGACAACATCGCGACCTACATCATCGACCGCAACATCAACTACACCAACGTCTGCCTGACGGCCTGCAAGTTCTGCGCCTTCTACCGCGCACCGGGCCACGCCGAGGGCTGGACGCACGACCTCGAGGAGATCCTGCGGCGCTGCGGCGAGGCCGTCGATCTCGGCGCCACCCAGATCATGCTGCAGGGCGGGCACTCCCCGGACCTCGGCATCGAGTGGTACGAGACCACGTTCGCCGCGATCAAGGCCAGCTACCCGCAGCTCGTCCTGCATTCGCTCGGCGGGTCCGAGGTCGTGCACATCAGCAAGACCTCGCAGCTCACCTATACAGAGGTGATCACCCGGCTCAAGGCGGCCGGCCTGGACTCCTTCGCCGGAGCCGGCGCCGAGATCCTGGTGAAACGGCCGCGCACCGTGATCGCCCCGCTGAAGGAGTCCGGCGAGACCTGGCTCGAGGTGATGGAGACCGCGCACGGCCTCGGCCTGGAGTCGACCGCGACGTTCATGATGGGCACCGGCGAGACCAACGCCGAGCGCATCGAGCACCTGCGGATGATCCGCGACGTGCAGGACCGTACCGGCGGCTTTCGCTCCTTCATCCCGTGGACGTACCAGCCGGAGAACAACCACCTCAAGGGCCGCACCCAGGCGACGTCACTGGAGTACCTGCGGATGATCGCGGTGGCGCGGCTGTTCTTCGACAACGTCAACCATCTGCAGGGCTCCTGGCTGACGACCGGCAAGGACATCGGCCAGCTCACCCTGCACTACGGTGCCGACGACCTCGGCTCGGTGATGCTCGAGGAGAACGTCGTCTCCTCGGCGGGCGCGAAGCACCGCTCCAACCGCACCGAACTGATCGGCCTGATTCGCGGCGCTGGGCGTATCCCCGCGCAGCGCGACACTCTCTACCGGCACATCAGCGTGCACGACGACCCGGCGAACGACCCGATCGACGACCGCGTCCACTCGCACTTCGCCTCGACTGCCGCGGCGTCGTAGCGACCTGCTGCGGTCTGGGCGCGTTCAGGCCCGCCCAAGCGAGAACAACCTGGTCGTTGCTCAGCGTTCATGGGCGCGCCGCATGCGTGCCAACTGATCGACTACGGCGGGTGGGTCAATGCGGATAGTGACGGAATCGAAGCGCAGCACCGGGCGCCCGCCGATCACCAGCTCGTTCTGCCGGGACAGATCATCCCACCACTGCACCGGCTTCAGATGGACCGCACCGTCGACCTCGACGATCAGCGTGGTGCCGTCGGCGAGGTCGAACTCGGCGTCGACGTAGCGCACCCGCCCGCCTGGCTCACGTCGCAACACCTGCCGCCGTGGCGCGGCAAGGCCAGCCCGCCGGGCAAGCGGGGCCAGGTCGATCTCGGCCAGCGTGTGCCCGCCGCCACCGATGTCGCCGAGCACGCTGCGCAGGATGCGCACGTGCCGCACCTGACCGGCTGTTTCGAGTTCGGCGGCGAGCGCGCCGGCTGTCACCAGCCGCTGCTGCACGCCTGCACACAGGATTGCGCACGCCCGGCGCGGCGGCCCACTCCACGCCGCCGCATCCACCAGCGAGCGCGCTATCCGGGTGCGCGGCAGCGATGACCCGCCGACGATGTCGCGCCGGGCGAACCGGCGCGAGTTATGCAACCGGACCCAACCCGGCAAGCCGGCGCCGCACGAACCGGCGACGACGATATGAACGTCCGCGCTCGGGAAGCCGCGCAGCCCGGCGGCCGCGGCGGCGCTCAGACCGGCGAGCGCCGCGGGCTTGCCCGGTGCGAGCACGGCGAGCCAGCGTCGTTGGGTCTCGGTCAGCGGCGCGTTGGCCAGCACGACCACGCGACGGCCGACCGCCTGCCAACGTCGCGCCGCGACTGCTGCGCGGACCTCGTCCTTGCCGATCCCCGCCGCGGCCAGTTGGTTGCGCGCCAGGACTCCGGCTTGCCGGTAGGTCAGCTCGCCAACGCAAGCCGGGACCGCGACCAGCCTCGATCCGACGAGCGGGCGAGCGGCGGTCACGGCGAGCAGTGTGATCGGAGGCAGCAGGGAATGCCGCTGCGCAGACCGATCTGTGGACGGCGCGCGACCCTGTGGACAGCGGACGTGTTACGGCCCTGGCGCGCCTGGACGCGCCAGGGCCGTAACAGCAGCGCGTGCCGCTAGTCTCGCCGTCGTGTCGCTGCTCGTCGCCATCCCGTTCGGTGTCGCTGCGGCGATCGCCTACGGCGCCGCGACGGCCGTGCAGCACCAGGCCGCGCACACCGGCACCGGCGAGGCCGACGCGGGCGGGTTGCTTCGCCTGCTGCGCGATCCGCGGTGGTTGCTCTCGATCGGCGGCGACACCATCGGCCTGGTGTTCCAGGTGATCGCGCTCGCCACCGGCCCGGTCGTGCTGATCCAGCCGCTGCTCGTGCTCACCTTGCCGGTGTCGTTGTTCGTCGGCTACCTGCTCGGCGGCCCGAGCCCGCGCCGGGGCGACTACCTGGCCTGCCTGGCGATCATTTGCGGGCTGGCAGTCTTCTTCGTCCTGCTCGGCACCCCAGGCGAGGGGCACCCGCCGAAGCCGCGGGCGATCCTCGCCACCGTGGTGATCGCGGTGCTGGCCGGCGGGGCGCTGTGTGCTCTGGTGAGCCGGCAGGGTCCGACGTTGCGGGCCGGCGTGTACGGCGGCGTGGCCGGCGCGTGGTTCGGGACGGTGGGGGTGCTGCTCAATGCGAGCGCCACCCAGTTCACCGAGCACGGCATGCGCGGTCTGCTGCTGCACGCGCCCGGCCTGGTGCCGCTGCTCGGCGTGGTGGTCATGGGTGTGCTCGGCATGACCCTGACCCAGGTGTCGTTCCAGGTCGGGGCGCTGGCCGCGAGCTTCCCGGCCAACAAGTCGGCTGATCCGGTCGCCGCCGTCGTGCTGGGCGCGGTACTGCTGCACGAGCGCGTCCCGGCCGGGGGGACCCACGTCGTCTCCTACCTGCTCTGCCTGGCCGCCATTGTCCTGGGCGCCGTACGGCTGGCCGCGCCGCCGTCGGGCACAATGGCTGCTGATGAGCACCGAGCGACGCGAGCGGTCTAGCGATGCGTAGAGCCACGATGGACAAGCGGCCGCGCGACGTCGCCGCGATGTTCGACGGTGTTGCGGCGCGCTACGACGTCACCAACACGCTGCTGTCGATGGGGCAGGACTACCTGTGGCGGCGGCGCACCCGGCAGTGTCTGGAACTCGAGCCGGGACAGCAGGTGCTCGACCTGGCCGCGGGGACCGGCGTCTCGACGGCCGAGCTGCGCCGCTCCGGCGGCGTACACGCGATCGCGTGCGACTTCTCGCTGGGCATGTTGCAGGCGGGCCGCGCGAAAAAAAGGCGCAAGCGCGTGCCGTTCGTGGCCGGCGATGCGCTGCACCTGCCTTTCGCCGACGCGGCGTTCGATGCAGCGACGATGTCCTTCGGTCTGCGCAACGTCGCAGACGTGCCGAAGGCGCTGGGCGAGCTGGCCCGCGTGGTGCGCCCGGGCGGGCGACTGGTGATCTGCGAGTTCAGCCGCCCGGTGTGGCGGCCCTTCCGCTTCGTCTACCTCAATTACCTGATGCGCGCGCTGCCCTGGATTGCCCGGCGCGTCGCATCCAACCCCGACGCCTACGTGTACCTCGCCGAGTCGATCCGGGTCTGGCCGCCGCAGGAGGAGCTGGCCCGGGTGATCTCGGCGGCGGGTTGGACGGACGTGCGCTACCGCAACCTCAGCGGCGGCATCGTGGCGCTGCACCTCGCCGAGCGCGCCTGAGCGCACGCCGGTGACGCCGCACGAGCCGCACCCGCGGGAGTCCGCCGAGCGGTGCTCGGTGCGCGCCGAACTGCGCGGCGACGTCATGCTCGGCACCGCCTTCGAGCAGGCGGGCGTCCTGCTCGTCGAGCAGCCCGGGCCGTGGGGGCATGCCGGGCTGCGGGCCTCGCATTTCGACGCCGAGATCGCAACCCGCCTCGAGCGCTCGGCCGCCGACGCCGGCCTGCGGCTGCTCGCCATCCGCCGTCCCGGCCGCACGCCCTCGGGCGCGATTCGGCACTGGGCCGTGGCGCGCGCGGGCCTGCTGTCCTGGAGTTCGTTCGACACCGACGCGGACCTGCTCGACGTGCCGCTCGACGGCTCGGGCGGCGCCGTCGACCCGCACCCGGCCTATCTCGCCTGCGCGCACAGCAAGCGCGACGTCTGCTGTGCGCTGCGTGGCCGCCCGCTCGCCGCGGCGCTGGCCGAGCTGCGACCGGGACGGGCGTGGGAATGCAGCCACGTCGGCGGCCACCGGTTCGGAGCCAACCTGCTCGTGCTGCCGGCTGGCGTGCTCTACGGACGGGTGCCGAGCGTCGCGGCGCCGGAGCTCGTCGCGGCCACCGAACGCGGCGAGCTCGTCGGCGGCCTGCTGCGCGGCCGGATCGGGCTGACGCCCGAGGAGCAGGGCGCGGTGGCGTTCGCCCACCAGCAGCTCGGCGTGGCCGCACTCGACGCGTTCGCCGTCGCCGGCTCGGCCGCGACCGACGCGTGGACGGTCGTGCGCCTGAGCGGCCCTGGCGGTCGCTACGACGTCACCGTGGCGACGGAGCAGGTCAGCGTGGACCACGTGAGCTGCGGCAAGCCCGCCGCCAAGAACGAATTGCGGGTGCGCCCGCTGGCCATCGTCGCGGTGCCGGGCTGAGCCCTTCAGGGCCGCACAGCGTCAGTGCTCGGGCTTCTCGGTCAGCCGTTTGCGCGACGCGATGATCTCGGTCTCGGCGTCCACCCGGCCTACCCAGGACGCGCCCTCGACGCTCTTGCCTGGCTCGAGCTCCTTGTACACCTCGAAAAAGTGCTTGATCTCCAGGCGGTCGAACTCGGGGACGTGGTGGATATCGCGCAAGTGCTCCAGGCGCGGGTCGTGCGAGGGGACGCAGAGCACCTTGTCGTCGCCGCCCTTCTCGTCGGTCATCCGGAACATCCCGATCGCGCGGCAGCGCACCAGCACGCCGGGGAAGAGCGGGTCGCCCTGCAGGATCACCAATGCGTCGAGCGGGTCGCCGTCTGCGCCGAGGGTGTCTTCGATGTAGCCGTAGTCCGCGGGGTACTGCGTCGAGGTGAACAGCGTGCGATCCAGCCGCATGCGTCCCGTGTCGTGGTCGACCTCGTACTTGTTACGGCTGCCCTTCGGAATCTCGATCAGGACGTCGAACTCCACGTGAGCTGCTCCCTCGGGCTCGATGCGCTGCAAGCGGACACACGACAATGCCGCCCCGCTGTGTTCGTTAGTGTGACCCATCGTGAGACCGCAACGTCCACGTAGTGCTGGACTTGTGCTGTTCGTCGTCGCGGCCGTGCTCGTTCTGGCGGCGGCCGCGGGCGCCGGCGGCTACCTCGTGACCCACGGCATTCGGGTGCACCATGCCGCCTCCGCAGCCACGACCGCGCCGCCGACACCTTCGGCACTGGCATCGGCGACGGACGCCCCCGCCACGCCGACGCCGGCAGCCACCGCGCCGCAGGTCCGGCCGGCCGCCGTCGCCGCTTCGATCGCGCAGGCCGTCGCCGACCCGGCATTGGGCGACCGGCTACTCGCCGCGGTCGTCGACGGCTCGACCGGGACCGTGCTCTACAACCGGCTTGGCTCGACGCCTTCAGCGCCGGCCTCGACCGCCAAGCTGCTGACCGCGGCCGCGCTGCTCACCGTCCGCCCGCCCACCGACCGGATCACGACGAAGGTGGTTGCCGGCGCAGTGGGCACGGTCGTGCTCGTCGGCGGCGGTGACCCCACGCTCACCGGAGCTCCCGCCGGGCAACCCGGCGGGTACGCCGGCGCGGCCCGGATCAGCGAGCTTGCCAGGCAGTTGCACCGTGCGCTCGCCGCTTCCCACGGGAGCATCCACCGGATCGTCGTCGACGACTCGCTGTTCACCGGGCCGGCGATCTCCCCAGACTGGGCGGCCGAGGACGTGCCGAGCGACTTCGCCTCGGCGATCACCGCGGTCATGGCCGACGGCGGCCGCGACACACCCGGCGACGCGATCCGCAGTGCGACGCCCGACCTTGCCGCAGGCAGTGAACTGGCCGTGGCTCTGAACGTCCCGGCCGCGCAGGTCACCCGCGGCACGGCGAGAGCCGGTGCCAAGGTGCTCGCCAAGGTCGAGTCCGCGCCGATGTCGGACCTGGTCGAGCAGATGCTGCAGGCCTCGGACAACGTGATCGCCGAGTGCCTCGCCCGCCAGGTTGCGCTCGCTTCGGCCAAACCGGCCTCGTTCACCGGGGCGGTGGCCGCGACCCGCTCGGCACTCGCCCGGCTCGGCGTCGACCCAGGCGCCGGCATGCACGACGGCAGCGGGCTCGCGGCGAACGACCGGGTCAGCGCCGCGGCCCTCGCCGGTGTGCTGCGCCTCGTTGTCGGTGCCGCGCACCCGGCCCTGCACGACATCGTCACGGCGCTGCCGGTCGCCGCGTGGAGCGGGACGCTCACCGACCGCTACCTGCCCGGCTCGGCCGGTGCGCGCGGTGCCGGCGTCGTCCGGGCCAAGACCGGGACCCTCACCGCCGTCTCCACGCTCGCCGGAATCGTCCACGCCGCCGACGGCCGATTGCTCGTGTTCGCCCTGCTCGCCGACCGGGTGGCCCCCGGCCTGCTGGCTACCCGTGCGGCCGAGGCGGCGCTGGACCGCATCGCCGCCACGCTCGCGGGCTGTGGCTGCCGCTGATCGCAGTGTCGCGTCAGGTAGCGGCACGTAGTGTGTTCGCACATGAGCTCGCTCATCGATTGGGACGTCGCCGTTCGGGCGGCGAAGCGCCTCAGCCCGCCGCCACCGAAGGTCTCGCGGCACGAGGCCGACGACGCTGTCGGCGAGCTGTACCAGGCGACCTCGCTGGCCGCCGGTCACGTCGCCGAGCTGACGCGGCTGGTCGAGCCGCCCGTCAGCGCGATCACCAGGGTCGTCGACCGGGGCGCCTGGATCGAGACCAACGCCGGCGCCATGCGCACGCTCATGACTCCGCTCGTCGACAAGCTGGCCGCCGCCAACGCGGTGGGCCGGGTAGCCGAGAGCATCGGCGGGCGCCTGACCGGCATCCAGGTCGGGCTGGTCCTCGGCTTCCTGTCCGGCAAGGTGCTCGGGCAGTTCGAGTTCTTCGACCGTCCCGGCGGTCAGTTGCTGCTCGTCGCACCGAACTTGGTTGCCGTCGAGCGGCAGCTCAAGGTCGATCCCGCCGATTTCCGGCTGTGGGTCTCCCTGCACGAGGTCACCCACCGGGTGCAGTTCACCGCCGTGCCGTGGCTACGGCAGCACATGCTCGACGAGGTCGCCGCACTCACCGACGCCGTCGATACCGACCCCGCGGCAATGCGCCGCAGGCTGTCCGGCGCCGTGGGCGAGCTGGTGAAGGTGATCCGCGGCCAGGGCGACGGCTCCGGGCTGATCGCCGTGGTCGCCACGCCCGAGCAGCGCGTGATCCTCGAACGGGTCACGGCGTTCATGTCGTTGGTCGAGGGGCACGCCGAATACGTGATGAACGCCGTCTCGCCCGATGTCATCCAGACCCAGCCGGCCATCGAGAAGCGGTTCGCGCAGCGCCGCCGCAAGGGCGGTAATCCGCTGGACCGGCTGCTGCGCAAGCTGCTGGGCATGGAGGCCAAGGCGCGCCAGTATGTCGACGGGTCGGCGTTCGTGCGGACGGTGGTCGACCGCGTCGGCCTCGACGACTTCAACGCGATCTGGACCTCACGCGAGACGCTGCCGACCAAGGCCGAGATCGCCGAGCCGGGGCGCTGGATCGCCCGCGTCCACGCCTGAGCCGCGGGAGGGCGGGGGCTGATGGGGCCGCATCCGGCGCTCGCCGAGGTGCGCCGCGCCGTCCGCACCGCGCTGGCCGCACCGGACGGCCCTGTCCTCGTCGCCTGCTCCGGCGGTGCTGACTCCCTCGCGCTGGCCGCAGCGACCGCCTTCGAAGCACCGCGGCTCGGGCTTCAGGCCGGTCTGGTCAGCGTCGATCACGGCCTGCAGCCCGGTTCGGCCGAGCACGCCGCGCGGGTCGCCGCGATCGGTTACGAGCTGGGCTTGGACCCAGTGGAGACACTGCGCGTCACGGTGGGCGCCGACGGCGGCCCGGAGGCCGCAGCCCGCACGGCTCGCTACGCCGCCCTCGACGCCGCTTCGGCGGCCCTCGGCGCCCGCCTGTTGCTGGGGCACACCCTCGACGACCAGGCCGAGACCGTCCTGCTCGGCCTCGGGCGCGGCTCTGGCCCGCGTTCGATCGCGGGCATGCGCGCGGCCGATGGGCGCTACCTGCGACCGCTGCTGGGTGTCCGCCACGCGACAACCGTGGCCGCCTGCACCGCGCTCGGCCTGGAGCCCTGGGACGATCCGCACAACGCCGACCCAGGATTCCAGCGCGTGCGGCTGCGACGCGAGGTCCTGCCGCTGCTCGAGGACGTCCTGCAGGGCGGCGTCGCCGAGGCGCTGGCCCGCACTGCCGCACTCGTCCGTGACGACCTCGACGCCCTCGACCACATTTCCTCGATGATCTCGGCCGAAGCTGCGAGTTCTGACACCTCTGACCGAGATCATGACGGGTTGGACGTGGTGGCCCTGGCGAACCTGCCGCGGGGCGTCCGTACCCGGCTGCTGCGGGACTGGGCCCGTCGTCAGGGCGCCGGGCCGCTCAGCGCCGCGCACACGGCTGCGTTGGACGCGCTGGTCACCGAATGGCATGGCCAGGGCCCGCTCGACCTGCCGGGCGGTCGCGCCGCGAGGGAGTCTGGGAAACTCGTCATGAACCCCCCGCCCCGCTATCCGCAGGAGTAGCCGCGTGTCCGAGCTTGACGTCGACATCGAAGCCGTGGTGGTCTCCGCCGACGCGATCCGGGAGAGGATCGCGGAGCTGGCCAGCGCGATCGACGCCGACTACGCGACGCGCGAGCCGCTGCTCGTCGGCGTGCTCAAGGGCGCGGCGATGTTCATGTCCGACCTCGCCCGCGCGCTCGAGCGGCCGTCGACGATGGAGTTCATGGCGGTCAGCTCCTACGGCAGCGCGACGACCTCGTCAGGGGTGGTGCGCATCCTCAAGGACCTCGACCGCGACATCACCGGCGCCCACGTGCTGATCGTCGAGGACATCATCGACTCCGGGCTGACGCTCTCGTGGCTGCTGAAGAACCTCGCCAGCCGCCAGCCGGCGACCGTCGAGATCGTCACCCTGCTGCGCAAGCCCGAAGCCGTCAAGGTCGACGTTCGGGTCAAGTACGTGGGCTTCGACATCCCCAACGAATTCGTCGTGGGTTACGGCCTCGATTACGCTGAGAGGTACCGCGATCTGCCCTATATCGGGCGGCTCCAGCCGTCGGTTTACGGCGGCTGACGTGTACCGTCCGTAAGGGAATCCGACGGTCTGAAGCAGGAGGAACGCGGGCGGCCTGCCGTTCGTGATAAACGATATGAACCGCAAGCGAATTCTCCGGTCATGGTGGCTGTGGGCTGCCCTGATCCTCGTCGGTTTCCTGGTGCTGCCGTCCTTCCTGTCCAGCGGTAGTGCCTACCACGGGGTGAACACCTCCGACGCGATTAGCCAGATCACCTCGGGCAACGTCACCAAGGCGACCGTGAAGGACAAGGAGCAGACGCTCCAGCTCGACCTGACCAAGTCGTTCAAGGGTCACGACAAGATCACCACCCAGTACCCGTCCAACTCCTCGGACGAGATCTTCGCCGACCTGGAGAAGGCGAAGTCGGGCAACGCGCCGCTGAACTTCAACACCAAGGTCAGCAAGCAGAACTCCTGGGTGTCGCTGCTGGTCGGCCTGCTGCCCATCCTGCTGATCGTCGGCGTGTTGTTCTTCGTCATGAGCCAGGTGCAGGGCGGCGGCAACCGGGTGATGAGCTTCGGCCGAAGCAAGGCCAAGCTCGTCAACAAGGACACCCCGAAGACCACGTTCGCCGACGTTGCCGGGGCCGACGAGGCGATCGAGGAACTTGACGAGATCAAGGAGTTCCTCGCCAACCCCGCCAAGTTCCAGGCGATCGGCGCCAAGATTCCCAAGGGCGTCCTGCTCTACGGCCCGCCCGGAACCGGAAAGACGCTGCTCGCGCGCGCCGTCGCCGGCGAGGCGGGCGTGCCGTTCTACTCGATCTCCGGTTCGGACTTCGTCGAGATGTTCGTCGGTGTCGGTGCCTCGCGGGTGCGTGACCTGTTCGAGCAGGCCAAAGGCAACGCGCCGTCGATCATCTTCGTCGACGAGATCGATGCGGTCGGGCGGCACCGCGGCGCCGGCATGGGCGGCGGTCACGACGAGCGTGAGCAGACGCTGAACCAGCTGCTCGTCGAGATGGACGGCTTCGACGTCAAGGGCGGCGTCATCCTGATCGCGGCCACCAACCGGCCCGACATCCTCGACCCCGCGCTGCTGCGGCCCGGCCGCTTCGACCGCCAGATCGCGGTCGGTCCGCCGGACGTGCTCGGCCGCGAGGCGGTGCTGAAGGTGCACGCCAAGGGCAAGCCGTTCGCGCAGGACGTCGACCTCGGCGTGATCGCCCGCCGCACGCCCGGCTTCACCGGCGCCGACCTCGCCAACGTCATCAACGAGGCCGCGCTGTTGACCGCCCGCAACAACGGCCGGCTGATCACCACCGAGGCGCTCGAGGAGTCGATCGACCGCGTCATCGCCGGACCGGAGCGCAAGACCAGGGCGATGAGCGACAAGGAGAAGCGGGTCACCGCGTACCACGAGGCGGGTCACGCACTCACCGCATGGGCGATGCCGAACCTCGACCCGGTGCACAAGGTGACGATCCTGCCGCGCGGGCGCTCGCTCGGGCACACGCTCGTTCTGCCGCTCGAGGACCGCTACACCCAGACCCGTTCGGAGATTCTCGACCAACTCGTCTACGCGCTCGGTGGCCGCGCTGCCGAGGAGCTCGTCTTCCATGAGCCGACGACGGGCGCGTCCGACGACATCGAGAAGGCGACGGGCCTGGCCCGCGCGATGGTCACCGAGTTCGGCATGAGTTCGAAGCTGGGTGCCGTCAAGTACGGCACCGGCGACGCCCAACCGTTCATGGGCCGCGACTACGGCCATCAGCGCGACTACTCCGAGGAGATCGCGGCGGGCATCGACGGCGAGGTGCGCGACTTGATCGAGGGCGCGCACGACGAGGCCTGGGAGATTCTCACCCAGTACCGCGACGTGCTCGACGCGATGGTGCTCGAGCTGGTCGAGAAGGAAACGCTGGCCAAGCCCGAACTCGAGCGGATCCTCGCGCCGGTGCGCAAGCGCCCGCCGCACAACACGTTCGCCGGCTTCGGCAAGCGCACGCCCAGCGACCGCCCGCCGATCGAGATCCCGATGTCGTTGCGCAAGCCCGTCAGCCCCAACGGATCGGCACGCGGGTCGGCCAACGGGGCCGGCAAGGCGCTGCCGGGTGTGCAGCCCGACCCCAACGCGCCGGCGCCACCAACTGACTCAGGTGCATTCGGACCATCGCAGCCTCACGGCGCACCGTACGGCGGTTACCCGCCGCCGGCGGACCCTCCGTATGACAAGCCGGGCCCGTAGCGACGCCGGGCCGTCCGGCTGGGTCGACCTCGAGCGTGCCGAAGCGGCGGTCCGCGAACTGCTGATCGCGGTCGGCGAGGATCCGGATCGCGAGGGACTCAAGTTCACGCCGGCCCGGGTGGCACGGTCCTACGCCGAGGTGTTCGCCGGCCTCTTCGTCGATCCCGACGACGTGCTGCAGACGACGTTCGATGAGAACCACGACGAGCTGGTGCTGGTCAAGGACATCCCGCTGTACTCGACGTGTGAGCACCACCTGGTGCCGTGGCACGGCTCGGCCGCGGTCGGCTACATCCCCGGCGAGGACGGCCGGATCACCGGACTGTCGAAACTGGCCCGCGTCGTCGACCTGTACGCGCGCCGCCCGCAGCTGCAGGAGCGGCTCACCGCCCAGGTCGCCGACGCGGTGATGCGGCGGCTCGAGCCGCGCGGCGTCATCGTCGTCATCTCGGCTGAGCACCTGTGCATGGCGATGCGCGGCGTGCGCAAACCGGGAGCGGTGACGATGACCTCGGCGGTCCGCGGCATCTTCAAGTCCGACCAGCGAACCCGAGCCGAGGCGCTCAGCCTCATCCTCGGTCGATGAAGTACCTGCCCTCTCGCCCGGACCGGATCGTGGTCATGGGCGTGCTGAACGTGACGCCGGATTCCTTCTCAGACGGCGGTCGGTACGCGTCGGTCGACGACGCCGTCGCGCACGGCGTCCAGATGCGGGCCGAGGGTGCCGACCTGATCGACGTGGGCGGCGAGTCGACGCGTCCCGGCGCGCAGCGGGTCGAGGCGGCCGAAGAGATTCGGCGGGTGCTTCCCGTCGTCAAGGCACTTGCCGCGCTAGGGATTGCGACCAGCGTCGACACCTACCGGGCGTCGGTGGCGTCGGTGGCGATCGAGGCGGGCGCGGAGGTCGTCAACGACGTGTCGGGCGGGCTCGGCGACCCCGACATGGCGCGGGTGGTGCGCGACACAGCGTGCCCGTGGATCCTGATGCACTGGCGCGGGCACAGTGCGTCGATGCAACAGCTGGCGCACTACGACGACGTGGTATCCGACGTTCGCGCTGAGCTGCTGGCGCGGGTTGATGCGGCGGTGGCAGCCGGTGTCGATCCTTCGCTGCTGGTGCTCGACCCCGGGCTGGGTTTCGCCAAGACGGCCGCACACAACTGGTCGTTGCTCGCGTCGCTGGAAAGCCTCGTCGCGTTGGGCTTCCCGGTGCTGGTCGCCTCGTCGCGCAAGTCGTTTCTCGGGACGCTGCTGGCCTCGCCCGACGGCGCGCCGCGTCCGGTGGGCGAGCGCGAGGACGCGACGACGGCGCTCACGGCATATGCGGCGATGCGCGACGTGTGGGGCGTGCGGGTGCACGAAGTGCGCCCGTCGGTGGATGCTGCACTGGCGGTCGCCGCGATCCGCGCGATGAGCGCCCCCGCCCCCGGCTTTGACCCCGCGATCGTCGCTGGGGGGCCTGCTGAGCGACGCTGGCGGGGTCAAAGTGGGCAGGGGGGCGGATGACCGACCGGATCGTCCTGAGCGGCCTGCGGGTGCGCGGACATCACGGCGTGTTCGACTTCGAACGGCGCGACGGTCAGGACTTCGTCGTCGACGTCGCCCTGGAGCTGGACGTCTCGGTGGCGGCAGCGTCGGACGAGCTCGCCGACACCGTCGACTACGGCGCGCTCGCCCAGAGCCTGGCGCGCGTCGTCGAGGGTGAGCCGGTGAACCTGCTCGAGACACTGGCCGAGCGGCTGGCCGCGGTGTGCCTCGGTGACGAATGCGTGGCTGTCGCGACGGTCACCGTGCACAAGCCGCAGGCGCCCATCCCGTTGGCCTTCGCCGACGTGGCCGTGACGATTCGGCGCGGGCGCCGGTGAGCATCCGTCGCCTGTACGGGGGCGGGCGAGCCGGGTGCGGTCGGCCGTGAGTACCGCGGTGCTTTCGATCGGGTCGAACCTGGGCGACCGGCTCGCTGCGGTGCAGGGCGCGCTCGACGCGTTCCGCCCGTGGCTGCTCGCCGTCTCGCCGGTGTACGAGACGGCGCCGTGGGGTCCCGTGCCCCAGGACGACTTCCTCAACGCGGTGCTCGTCGCAGCCGACGCGGACGCCTCGCCGATCGACTGGCTGGACCGAGCGCACGCCGCCGAACGCGCTGCCGGCCGAATCCGCGACGTGCGGTGGGGGCCTCGGACGCTGGATGTCGATGTGGTTGCCGTCGACGAGGTGGTCTGCGACGACCCCGTGCTGACCCTGCCCCATCCCCGCGCGGCCGAGCGGGCGTTTGTGCTGGTGCCGTGGCTCGCGGTGCAACCCGACGCGCAACTGTCGGGCCACCGCGTGTGCGACCTGCTGGCCACGCTGCCGCCGGACGAGGTGGCCGGCGTGCACGCACGCCCGGACCTGGCGGTGGCCTGATGATGCGACGCATCGGCCCCGGCGATCTCGCCGTCCCGTTCTTCGTTATCGGGATCACCGTCTACGTCCTGCTGCGGGTGTCTTACTCGGCGCTGCCGCCGTTGCAGTCCTTCGTCCCGGTGCCGCTGGCCGCGCTGGCGGTCGCCGAATTCGTCGCGGCCCGCCGCGTGCGCGCCGCGGTGCGACACGACCCCGACGCCAAGCCGATGGCGGCCATCGTGATCGCGCGCTGCGTCGCGCTGGGCAAGTCGTCCTCACTCGTGGGGTCGGGTGTCGTGGGCGCGGCCGTCGCGCTGCTGGCGCGGGCCGCGCCGGACGCCGGTTTGGTGCGCTCGGCCGCCAACGACACCCGCGTCGCGATCTTTCTGCTCGTGGCCGCACTGCTGCTCGTGACTGCTGGCCTGCTGTTGGAGCGGGCGGGCGTCGATCCGGGCAGCCGCGACCGTGATCAACGCGGGAAGCCCGCGTAGCCGCCATCTCTACGGGCGTCTGCCGGTGTCTAAACTGACCCCATGACTGGCCCCACCGACGGTGAATCCGGCCGCCGCGACCGCCTGCACGCTGTGCTGCGCGGCTTCGGCATGGCGGTGGCAGTCGTTCTCGGGGCCGGTGCTGTCTGGCTGATCGTTACCGCGGATACCCAGAAAGGGACGCGGATCGGCGCGCTCGTCGGCTTTTGGGCGTTGTTGCTCGCCGCCTTCGCTCTCGTCGGCACCCGCCATCCGCACCGGCCGGCCGCCGAGACCGGGCAGGAGCTGAATCTCCGAGCACGCGGTGGGATCTCGCGGGTCGATGACGTGGGGATGGGCCGCGAGTACGAACGGCGGCTCGAGGAGATGTTGCGACGCGAGATCCAGGCTGCAGTGGGCTTCGAGCTCGCCGCGCTACGCGCCGATGTGTCCGCGTTGCGCAGCGAACTCGTGGAGAAGGTCGGCGGCCAATTGCGGCTCGAGCGTATCGAGACGACCCGGGTGATCGGTTCGGACATCGAGGCGCTGCAGCACGAGGTCCGGCAGCTGATGGTGGCCCGTCAGTCTCCCGAGCTCGGCTCGTTCTCTCTCGGGACGACGCGCACCTCCCTTGTCCCGCCGCCGATGCCCGCGCCCGAACCGGTGGCGCCCGAGCCGGTGGCGCCCGAACCGCTGGCGCCCGAGCCGGTGGCGCCCGAGCCGGTGGCGCCCGAGCCGGTGGCGCCCGA
>DAITQD010000053.1:0-16857 GCA_036833255.1 Jatrophihabitantaceae bacterium | reverse complement strand
GCGTCAATGAGCAGGTCACGCTCGCGGTAGCCGACGAGGTAGTTGTCGAAGACCGGCAGCAGTCGCAGGCCGCGCCCTGGTGCGACGTCGCCGAGCGTGTAGCCGGCGCGGCCGTCGACGTCCACGCCAGCGCTGCCACGACCTGGTGCCGCGTCCGCGGCCCGCCCGCCAGGATCTCCGGCAGCGCGGCGACCGCGCGCGCCAGCACGTCGTCGGTGAGACCGAGGTCCAGCCAGCGCTTGCGGAACTTGCGGGCGATCGCCGGCCCGAGCAGGCGCGTCATCCAGACGACGTCGTCGGCCGCGACGAGATGGATGGTCGCGCGCATGAGCCAGGTGCGCACCGCCGACCGCTCGACCTCGATGGCGCGCAGCACGTCGGCCTCGGTGAGGTCCTGCGCGCGCGAACGCACCCCGAGACGTGACGCCTGCGGATCCTGCGCCTGCAGGCCGCCGGTCAGCCGCGCCGCGTCCGCGGCACTCGACGCCGGCCGGTCGACGAAACCCTGCCGGGCGATGCGCTGAGTGAGCATGTCGGCTCCCGCGGTGGCGCGCATCGCTGCATTGTGCTGGATGCGATGATCGGTGCTGTGCCGCGTTCCCGCTGGCCGAGCTGGGTCATCACCCTCGTGATCGTCCTCGCGCTGCTCGTCGCGGCGGACCGCGTCGCCCTGCTGGTGGCCGAGCGGGCGGCGGCCAAGACTCTGCAGTCCTCGCAGCACCTGGACCGCGCGCCGTCAGTGTCGATCGCGGGATTCCCGTTCCTGACCCAACTCGCCGCCGGGCACTTCGACAAGGTGACGCTCGCCGCGTCCGATCTCACCGTCGGCCGCGCCGGGCGGACCGTGCGGATCTCGAAGGTGACCGTGGACCTGCACGGGGCGCACGCTGCCCGCGACCTGTCCTCGGTGCATGCCGACACGGCCAGCGCGACCGCAGCCATCTCCTACTCCGACCTCTCGGCCACCCTCGGCGTGCCGCTCGCCTACGGCGGACCGAGCGCGGACGGCGTCGGCCGCATCACGGCGCGCAAGTCGGTATCGATCGCGGGTCAGCAGTTCAGCGCGGCCGTCGCTGCCGAGGCCCGGATCGTGGACGGCTCGCTGAGGTTCGTCTCGCCCCAGGTCAGCGTGGACGGCGTGGGCGGCGCCGCGGTGCCGCAGCCGGTCATCGACCTCCTCAGCTCGGTGTTCGGTGACCCGATCGCACTGACCCACCTGCCGTTCGGGTTGACGGTGCGCTCGGTCACCGCCGACGCGCGGGCCGTGCGCATCACCTTGGCGGGCACGAACCTCACGTTCCGACGATCCTGAGCGATCAGGCCGGCGGACGAGCGCCGACCTGTGAAATCGCACGGGCGGCCAGGGCATGACCGGCGCGCAGAGAGGCCCGGACGTCGCAACCTGCCACCCGCGCCGCCAGCACGCCTGCTGCGAACGCATCACCCGCACCGGTCGAATCAACCGCGACTCGGCAGGCAACGGGTACCTCGACGACATCTGTGCCGTCTGACCACACCGCTGCGTCGGCACCGCACTTCACGATCGCCTCGCCACACCGTCGACCCAGATGTCGTGCGGCCACGGCTGCGTCGGCGCTGCCGGTGAGCACCCGCGCCTCGTCCCGGTTCGCGAACAGCAGCACACCAGGCCCGATCCAGGACAGGAACTGCTCCGCGCCGACCTCGGCCAGCGGCGCCGCTGAGGCCGAGTCGAGCGAGATCGGGCATCCTGCGGCGCGGGCCCGAGCCAGTGCATCGAGCGCGGCCGGCCGCGAGCCGGGCGTAAACAGCGCGTATCCGGAGACGTGCAGCAGCGACTGCGGGCCGAACAGCTCGGCCGACAGGTCTGCCGGGCCGAGTCCGGCATTCGCGCCGGCCGAGGGCACCATCGTCCGCTCGCCGTCGACGTCGACGAGCACGATGCAGGTTCCCGTCGGCCGTACCGGGTCCACGCTCACCGCCAGGTTGATACCTGCCGCCGCCAGATCGTCCAGAGCGCGGCGGCCCAATGCGTCGTCACCCACCCGGCCGACGAACGTCGTGGGCAGTCCGGCGAGCACGAGCCACGCGGCCGTGTTCGCCGCCGACCCGCCGCCGTAGAGGCCGACCGGCGCGGGCGTGTCGGAGCCGGGCGCCAACGGCCCCGGCAGCCGGGCCAGGACGTCCATCATCACGTCGCCGAGGCACACGACGCGCGTCATGCGGCGCAGTATCCGACGGCGACCTCGGCGGCGAGCCGCGCGTTGTTCAGCACGAGCGCCACGTTCGCGGCGAGCGAGGCGCCATGGGTCTCGCGGTGGAAGAAGTCGAGCAGGAATGGCGTGACGTCCTTGCCGCGCATGCCCGCCGCTTCGACCGCGGCCAGGCCGGCGGTCAGCACGCGGTCGTGCAGGTCGCGGTCCAGCTCGTCGCGGGCTGCGATCGGGTTCGCCAGCACCAGGCCGTACACGTCGGTGCCGAGCGCCTCGCGCTGGCGCAGTACGGCGGCCACCTCGGCGGGGGAGTCGACCCGCCAGTGCAGGCGATGGCCGGAGTCGGCGCGGTAGAAGCCGGGGAAGCGGTTCGTGCGGTAGCCCAGCACACCCACGTTGAGCGTCTCCAGCCGCTCGAGCGTCGCGCCCACGTCGAGGATCGACTTGACGCCCGCGCAGACGACGAGCACGGGCGTGCGCGACAGGGTGGTGAGATCGGCCGACTCGTCCCAGGTGTCGCGGGCGCCCCGATGCACCCCGCCTAGCCCCCCGGTGGCGAAGACCCGGATCCCAGCTCGGGCCGCGAGGTGTGCGGTCGAGGCAACCGTCGTCGCTCCCACTCCGCCCCGTGCGGCCACCGTGGCGATGTCGCGCACGCTGAGCTTCGTGACGTCCGGATCGCCGGCGACCCGGCCCAGCGCCTCGTCGTCCAGCCCGACCCGCGCCGTCCCGTCGACGACGGCGACGGTGGCCGGCACCGCGCCGCCCGCCCGCACCGCGTTCTCGATCTCACGGGCGATCCGCAGGTTGTCCGGCCGCGGCAGACCGTGGCTGATGATCGTGCTCTCCAGCGCGACCACCGGCCGACCGGCCGCGAGGGCGGCGGCGACCTCGGGATGGATCAGCACACAGGCACCCTACGGCGCCGGATCAGTCCGACGAGCAGCGTCGCGAGCGCGGCGATGACGAACGAGAGCAATGACGCGCTCATCCAGGTCGCCGGCGTGAAGTGCAGCCAGGACTGGACGTGGCCCCACCACCCGGACCACCAGCCGAGGTAGCCAGGGTGGATCAGTTGGTACACACAGAAACCCAGTGCCCACGGCGCGAGCATGGTCCATCGCGACGGGGCCGAGTCGGAGACATTCCATGTGCGGTGGCCCTTCAGCAGGAAGAAGTCGACGATGAAAACGGCCGACAGCGGCACGAAGATCGATCCGATCAGGCCCAGGAAGTTTTGGTAGTCAGCCCCGAGATGCAGGACGAGCCCGCCCGCCGTCGCGATCGTGCCGATCACGATCGCCAGCACGCGCCGGTCGGCGAGCGGGCGCAAATTGTGCACGGACACAGCAGTCGAGTACACATTCGTGAACGACTCGTCGAGCTCTCGCAGCACCAGGATCGCGAACGGCAGCCAGCCCAACGGCACCGCGATGAAGGCGTGGAAGACCGGGGCGTTGTCTCCGGTGTAGCCCTTCACGACCGTCGTGAAGGCCAGCAGTCCCAGGACGTAGTAGACGATCTGCGTGATCGAGTAGCCGAGCACAGTTCCGGTGAACGCGCCTGACCCGGACCGAGCGTGCCGGGTGTAGTCGGCGGCCAGCGGCACCCACGAGATCGACACCGCGATCACGCCGTCGGCTGCGAGCCAGAACCCGGCCCAAGAGCCGTGGTTCAGCGCTGGCAGCGGCTGGCGTAGGAACTCGACGAGGAAGTACACGCTCGACACGGCGACCGCGATCAATGCGTACTTGCGTAGCGTGCGCACGACCCCGAGCGGGCGCAGCGCCATCAGCGTCGTCAGTGCCCCGGCAACCAGGATGTAGACCCAGCGGATCTTCCATGGCAGCAACTGCTCGGCAGCTGTCGAGATGACGACAATCTCGAACACTCCCCAGCCGAGGCACTGCAGCAGATTGAACACGGTCGGCAGATAGGACAGCCGGGTGCCGAACAGCCCACGAAGCATGACCATCGCCGGGCTGCCGGTGCGCGCGCCGGCGAGTGCCGCCAGACCGACCGGAATGGTGCCGATGACCGAGCCGACGACGACGGCCGTAAATGCCGCGGCGAGCGACAGTTGCTTGGCGCCCGGCACGAGGACGTAGTAGGCGTACGCCGGACCGAGCAGGCTAACGCCCAGGTTGCCCCACAGCGCGACCATGTCCACGATGCCGAGCGTCCGGGGTTGGGTGTCTTCCAGGGTGCGGCCCGGCTCGGACGGCGGCGTCGCCGCGAGGGGCTTCTCGAGGATCGTCATCAGAGCACGGCCATCCCCTCCGTCGGAGAGGAAGCGTGGGCGTGGTGTCGGCGCGGGATGCGGCCGGCGAGGCGAGCCAGCCGACCGGCGATGACGGCGGCAGCCATCGCCTCGGCCATCCGGGCCGGGTCCTGCGCGCGGGTCACGGCCGAGGCGAGCAGCACGCCGTCGCAGCCGAGCTCCATCGCGAGCGCGGCGTCGGAGGCGGTGCCGATCCCGGCGTCGAGGATCACCGGCACCTCGGCCTCGCCGACGATCAGCTCGATGTTGTGCGGGTTGCCGATGCCGAGCCCGGTGCCGATCGGCGAGCCCAGCGGCATCACCGCGACGCAGCCGGCCTGTTGCAGCCGACGGGCGAGGATCGGGTCGTCGTTGGTGTAGGGGAGTACCTGAAACCCTTGTGCCACCAGGGTCTGCGCGGCGTCGAGCAGTTCGATCGGGTCGGGCAGCAGGGTACGTTCGTCGGCGATGACCTCGAGCTTCACCCAGTCGGTCTCGAGCGCCTCACGGCCTAGCTGCGCGGTGCGGACCGCCTCGCGGGCGGTGCGGCAGCCCGCCGTGTTCGGCAGGACGCGCACACCGCGCCGGTCGAGTACGTCGAGGATCGAGCCGCTCGTCCCCGGATCGACGCGCCGCATCGCGACGGTGCACATCGCGGTCTGCGACACGGCGAGCGCTTCGTCGACGATCTGCAGGCTCGGGGCGCCACCGGTACCCAGGATCAGGCGTGAGCCCAGCTCGACCCCCGCGATCACGAACGGATCATTGCGATGCTCACTCATGTCAGCCTCCCTGCACGGCGGTGATGAGTTCGACGGCCTGCCCTGGCCGCAGCGCGTAGCCGGACCACTGGCTGCGGGGCACGACCTCGCCGTCGACGACGACCGCGCTGCCTCGGGTCGAGCCGGCGATCGCCTCGATCATCGCGCTCAGCGTCGTGCCGTCGTCGACCTCACGCGCGGCGCCGTTCACGTCAACCCTCACTGGTCTGCCCTGCTCTTCGCGCGAGCGCTCATCGCTGGATTCGCTCCGCTCCTCGCTCGCTGGCGCTCGCTGCGATGCTCACTCGTTGGTTGCACCGCCTGGCGGAACCGCGCAGGCGCGAACGGCGTGAGCGCGTCGGGCAGGACGCCGGTCGTGATCAGCTCGGCGACACCGTCGGCGGTGACCGGCGTGAGCAGGATTCCGTTGCGGTAGTGGCCGGTGGCGTGGATCAGCCCCGCCAGCCCGGACGGGCCGATGATCGGCGCGTTGTCGGGGGAGCAGGGCCGCAGCCCGGTACTCACCTCTTCGAGCACCGCCTCGCCGAGTTCGGGCAGGATCGACTGGGCGTCGCGCAGCAGCTCGTACACCGCGCCGGCCCGGGGCGACAGGTCGTAGCCGACCTCCTCGCTGGACGCACCCACGACGAGCTGCCCGTCGGCATGGGGGACGGCGTAGATCGGCGTGCCCTTGACCGAGCCCCGCACGACGTGGTGCAGCCGGGGTTCGCCGGGCAGGCGCAGCCGCAGCGTCTGGCCCTTGACCGGACGGACCGGCGGGGCGAACTCGGCGGGTACGCCCTCGACATGCGCCGACCACGCGCCGGCGGCGAGCACGACCGTTGCGGCCGACAGCGCGGAACCGTCGTCGAGGCGGACGCCGACGGCCCGCTCGCCGGCGACGTCGAGGCGGGCGTGCCCGGTGTGCCGGTGGACGCCGGCGCGTTCGGCCGCGGCGAACAGCGCGGCATGCAGCAAGCGCGGGTCGACCTGGTGATCGTCGCGCGCGAGCAGGCCGCCGGGGAGCCCGGCTGCGAGCGCGGGTTCGAGCTCACGCAACTCGCGGCCGGTGAGCAGCGTGGCCTCGATGCCGAGGGTGCGGCCGAACGCGTGCAGCTCGTGCAGTGCGACGAGATCGGCGCCGTCCCAGGCGATCGAGACGGTGCCGCACTCGCGAAAGCCGGTCGGTAGCCCGGTGAGTTCGGTGAGCTCGGCGGTGAACGCCGGGTAGCGAGCCAGCGCATCGAGATTCAGGCGCAGCAGCGGCGTCTCGGCGTAGTGCAGTTCCGTGATCGGCGCGAGCATGCCCGCCGCGGTGTGCCACGCGCCGCGCTCCGGAGCCGGGTCGACGACCGTGACCGACAGTCCGCGCTGGGCGCACCGCCAGGCCACGGCCGCGCCGATCGCACCCGCGCCGACGACAATCACGTCTCTGCTGCTGGCGGTTTTCGACATTGCTCCCTCGCGCCGGCATTACCCGGATCAGGTTCGACGGTCGGCTGCTGCCCTCTCAGCCCGATGCATGCCGGGCTCCCGTGCCACGCTCACACTACGCTCGACCGGTGTCCGACCTCGCCTGCGCCATGGCCGGTGCCCGGCTGTACCTGTGCACCGATTCACGCTCGCGCACCGGCGATCTCGCGCAGTTCCTCGACGCTGTGCTTGCTGCGGGCGTCGACGTTGTGCAACTGCGGGAGAAGGGACTCGAGGCCCGCGCGGAGATCCGGCTGTTGGAGACGTTCGCGGCGGCCGCCGAGCGGCACGGCAAGGTGTTCGCCGTCAACGACCGCGCCGACGTCGCACGCGCGGTGCGGGCACCGATGCTGCATCTCGGGCAGGACGACCTGCCGCTGCCGATCGCGCGGGAGATCGTCGGCGACGACGTGCTCATCGGCCGTTCCACGCACTCGCCGGCCCAGGCCGACGCTGCCCGCGCCGAGGCGGGCGTCGACTACTACTGCACCGGTCCGGTGTGGACCACGCCGACCAAGCCGGGGCGGCCGGCCGCGGGGATCGAACTCATCGAGCACGCCGCGGCACATCAGGACGGCCGGCCGTGGTTCGCGATCGGCGGGATCGAGTCGCTTGACCGGCTGGACGCGGTGATCGCGGGCGGGGCCCGGCGGGTGGTCGTCGTGCGCGCGATCACCGAGGCCGAGGACCCCGCCGCCGCCACCCGCGCTTTCGCCGCCCGCCTGCGGGAACACAGCGTGTAATCCGGCCCGTCCACACACGCCGGCGGTCGAGCTGGGTGCGCGTGCTGCTGGCTGGTTGACCTCCGGAGGTTCAGACGAGTGCCGGGTCGTGCATGCGGTTGCGTCGTGGTGTCTGTTCGGGGTCGATCCAGGTGGGTGCGGTCCAGTGGGGTACGCCGTCGATCATGCGGCAGGTCCAGCCGAGGGCGGGGTGCTCACGGTGATGAAAGCCGCAGAGGAGTGTGCCGTCGTCGACGCAGGTTCGTCGGGTGATCGAGAAGTCGGTGATGTGGTGGGCTTGGCACCAGGCCGGTGGGGCGGTGCAGCCGGGGAATGAGCAGCCTTGGTCTCGGGCGATCATGGCCAGGCGCTGGCCCTCGGTGAAGATCCGGTGGGCGCTGCCGTAGGCGGTGATCTGTCTGGTCTTGCCGAGTACGACCGGGATGATCCGGGCGTCGCCGATCAGGGTGAGCGCTAGCTCGGTGGAGATGTGGGCTCCGTGGCCGGTGGTGGCCAGGCCGGTCTGCGATCTGCTCTGCGGTCATGGTGAGCAGGATGGTGGCCGCGACCCCGCCGCAGTCGGGCAGCAGATCGGTGCGCAGCAGCATCAACATCGCGTCTTGGACGGCGTCGTGGTTGCGTTGGCCGGCGGTGCGCGGGTCGCGTGCGCCGTCCACGGCCGGGACGGGCCGGGCCAGGGTGTCCAGGACGGTAAGCAACGCCTGGGTGCAGATCGCGGTCAACTCGCCTTCCACGTGACTGGAGCCGTCGGGGCGTTGCCGGATGGTGAGGTCGCGGCGGCGGGCCCGGTCGTGTTCGCTGGTGTAGGTGCCGTCGGGGTCGAGGGTGTCGCTGATCCGGTGTGCGACCTGGGCCAGCAGCCGCGGGTCGAACTGCCGGGCCTGCTCGACCAGGAAGTCCTGCACCGAGTCTTCGTGCTCGGCCTGTACCGCCGCCGGCAGTGCGTCGATGGCGCGGGTGATGATCTGGGCGTGCCGGGCGCTGATCGCCCCGGCCGCCTGCGCCGCCGCCACTATCTGGAACAGTGGCGGCAGTGTCTCTCCGGTCAGGCCGCGGCGCGGACCAAGATCAGCCGCGGCACGTACCCGGCTCGAAGCCTCGACCGGGCTGACCCGCAGCAGCTGCCCCAGCAGCGTTGCGGTGTTCTTGCAGGCGTGCTCACGGGCCAGGCCGCGGGACCCGGCCTCGGCGATTAGGCGGTGATCCACGGCGGCGAGCCGGCGTTTCTGTGTCTCCAATTCCCGCAGGCCGCTGAGCAGGTCGTCGTCGGGCAGGGTGGTGAGGTCGAGGGTCTGTAGTTCGTCGACCAGCCCGGCCAGCCGCTCCAGGACCTGCGTCCCAGCGGCCTCACCACCTGATCCGAACATACGTTCAGAGTATCCTAAGCCACGACCCAATGCAAGTACTTTCCCCTTATTTTACAAGGCAATTTCCGCAAGATGATCTTCGTGCTCAACCGGCGGGGCCGAGCGAACCGCAACCCGGCAGCGCACGCGGGAGACAATCGAACTCGCTCCGTTGCCGCGCTCTTCAACCCTGAGCGAATCGCGACCGGGCAGCAACAAGCCGAGCAACAAGCCGCGCGTCCTCAGTCGGCCGACCGACGGCAATCGTCACGGCCAGTCGCGGACGCGCCAGAAGTGGCCCACCGGGCCGAGCCCCGAGCCGAGGGCGAACGATCCCTCGACGGCCCCGGTGATGAACCGCTTCCCCTCCCGCACGGCGTCGGCCATGCCGAGGCCGCGCGCGAGTGCCGCCGTGATCGCCGCGGCCAGCGTGTCGCCGGAGCCGTGGGTGTGCGCGGTGTCGACGCGCGGTGCGGCCAGTTCGACGAAGTCCGTCCCGTCGTAGAGCACGTCCACCGCGTCGCCGAATGCGAGATGGCCACCCTTCACCAGGACCCACTGCGGTCCCATGGCGTGCAGCGCCCGGGCCGCATCGTCCATGTCGGCGCGCGAGTGGACCTCGATGCCGGTGAGCAGCTTGACCTCGCCCAGGTTGGGCGTGACGAGAGAAGCGAGCGGGACGATCAGCTCGCGCAGCGCCTCGAGGGCGTCCGGGCGCAGTAGCGGGTCGCCGTGCTGCGACGCCGCGACCGGGTCGACGACGAACGGCGCCACACCCAGCCGCTGCACCGTCTCGGCGACGGCCACCATGATCTCGGCGGAGGCGAGCATGCCGGTCTTCGCGGCATCGACACCGATGTCGGAGACGACCGACTCGATCTGCTCGGCGACGGCGTGCGGCGGCAACTCGTAGAAGCCGGTCACGCCGAGGGAGTTCTGCACTGTGACGGCCGTGATCGCCGACATGCCGTGCACGCGGCACGCCAGGAACGTCTTGAGGTCGGCTTGTGCCCCGGCCCCGCCGCCCGAGTCCGAGCCTGCAATGGTGAGGGCCGTGGGCGGCTGAGACGTCACCGCGCAAGTATTGCCGGTGAGCTCGCCGGACGAGGAACGAGGCAGCATGACGCAGAGCTGGACGGATCAACTCTGGGCGACGTCGCAGGACACCTACGCCGCGATCCTCGACCACCCGTTCCTGAAAGGGTTGACGAGCGGTGCCCTGGAGGAGGCGTGCTTCGCCTACTACGTCGCCCAGGATGCGCACTACCTGCGCGACTACGCGCGGGCGCTCGCGATCGTCGGGGCGAAGGCACCGACCCATGCCGACACCGGTCTGTTCGCCAGGCACGCCGCCGAGACGGTCGAGGTCGAGCTGTTCCTGCACGAGACGCTGCTCGCCGAACTCGGGATGGACCCGGCCGTCGTCTCGGCCACCGCGGTGTCGCCGACCACGACGGCGTACACCAGCTACCTGCTCGCGACGGTCTACGCCGGCAGCTTCGCCGAGGGGCTCGCGGCCGTGCTGCCGTGCTACTGGATCTACGCGCGGGTGGGGGCCGCCCTCGTCGCGCAGGGTTCGCCCGACCCGCGCTACCAGCGCTGGATCGACACCTACGCGGGCGACGCGTTCGCGGCGACCGTTGCCGAGGTGCTCGTCGTGGCCGACCGCGTCGGCGCACCGCTTGGCGCTGCCGACGCGGCTCGGGCCCGCGCGCACTTCGCCACGACAGCCCGCTACGAGTGGATGTTCTGGGACGCGGCGTGGCGTCGCGAGACTTGGCCGGTCTGAGGCCGTCGACCGCGCCCGGTAGGGGTGACCGGCAAGATGGGGGCGTGCCCGCCAGCCTCAGCCACGTAACGATCAGCGCGTCGGACTTCGAGGCGAGCCTGGCTTTCTACGATGCCGCGCTCGGTGCGCTCGGGCTGGTGCGCGCCGCCGAGTTCGGCGACGAGGAAGAACAGCACGCGGACGTCGAGGCGGCGGGTTGGGGCCCGGCCGACGCCGCCCCGCTGGTCTGGCTCGTTGCCGCGGACGCGGTGACCCGCGGCGCGCACCTGTCGCTGCGCGCCGGATCACGGGCCGAGGTCGAGGCCTTCTACGCGGCCGCGCTGCGTGCCGGCGGGCAGGCCCACAACGCACCGCGGCGGTGGGCGATCTTCCGGCGTGGTGACTTCAACGCGGTGGTCGGCGATCCGGACGGCAACCGGATCGAGGCCGTCGCCGCCGAGTAGCGGGGCAGCGCCCCAGTGGCCGGTCAGATCTCTTCGACATGCTCGACGACCGGCGGCGACGCGAAGAACGGACCGATCGCGGCGCGCCACCGACCGAAGCGGTCGCTGGCCCGGAAGTTCTGCTCGTGTGCCTCGATGGAGTCCCATTCGACGAGCAGCACGAAGCGCGACGGCGACTCGACGCCGCGCGTCATGCGAGCCGAGCGGCAGCCCGGCGTCGACGTCAGCACGTCTTTGATGCCCCGGTAGGCGTTGGTGAAGTCTTCCTCCGCGCCAGGCGTGACCTGGAAATCGGCGACCTCGAGAACCATGAGGTGAGCATCGCAGACGCCGGCCGGTGGGTGCCACCGAGGGTCGGGGTCTGGATTAACACGCGTCACTCCTGGCACACTCGTCACATGGCTGTCGGTCGGGTCCTCTCGTCGTGCATCGCCCTCGTGGCGATCGCCGGCTGCGCCGCGGTGGCCGTCGGTATGAGCCGCGCGGCCACCGCGCCGGACGACGCGGCCACGCCGTTCTCGATGCCCACGCTCACTGCCACGTCGGACCCGACCTGGACGCCGCACCGCGCATCGACCTCGGCCGTCCCGGTGCCGTCCGCTCGGCCTACTGCGCATCCGGCGCACGCCCGCCCGTCCACCGTCGTCCGTCCGCCGGTCGCAGCCACGACCACCCAAGTGGCCGCCCACACCGTCGCGCCCGCGGCCCCGGCGAGCAAGCCGACGCCGAGCCCGGCACCGAAGCCCGCGCCGCGGCCGACTTCGCAGCGCGGCCAGTCGCTACCGGTCTTGGGTAGCGCCTCCGGCGCGACCCGGGTGATCACCGTCGTCGCGTCGTCCTACCGCAGCACGACGGCGACCCTGCAGGCGTGGGTCGCGGCACCCGGCGGGGGATGGCTCAAGCACGGTCCGGCGATCCTCGCGCACGTCGGCGCGGACGGCCTGAGCGCCGCGCCGAGCGAGTCGCGCTCGGCCACCCCGATCGGCAGCTTCACTCTGACCCAGGCGTTCGGCGCGTACGCCGACCCCGGGACCGCCCTGCCGTACTTCCGGACGAACTCGTCTGACTGGTGGATCAGCCAGTCCGGTCCGCTGTACAACACGCACCAGCACTGTGCGTCGGGCTGCGGCTTCACGCCGGGCGCCCCGAATGAGCACCTCGCCTACGAACTGCCGTACTACCGCTACGCCGTGGTGATCGACTACAACACGCGCAACGCCCCCGGTGGCGTGCGTCAGGGGGCGGGCAGTGCGTTCTTCCTGCACGTCACCGACGGCAACGCGACGGCGGGCTGCGTCGCGATCCCGCAGAGCGATCTCGTCTCGATCATGCAGTGGCTCACACCGTCGGCGCACCCGCGGATCCTCATCGGCGTCGCGTGACACCCTGGAGGGATGCTCGTCGGTCTTCGCAGGTGCGCGCTCGTCGGGGTCGCCCTGCTGAGCCTGGCCGCCTGCACGTCCACTCCTGCGCATCGCGGGACGCCGTCCAGCCCGCCCGCGACGAGCACTAGCCCGGCCGCGACACCCGCCGCGTCATCGTCGTCGCGCCACCAGTCGCCCCAGCCCTCGCGCAGCACAACGCAGGCCCCGTCGCCGGTGCCCACGACGCACCCGCCGACGCCGCAACGCCCGCCGCAACCCATCTCGACCGGGCTGCCGTTGGCGTATTCGACGGGCACCGCGTCGCGGGTGATCACGGTCGTCGCGCCGTCCACGGGTAGCACCACGGCGACCCTGCAGGCGTGGCAGAAGTCGAGCAGCGGTTGGAACCGCCGCGGCAATGCGATCGCCGCGTACCTCGGCACGGACGGGCTGACCAGCCACCCGAGCGAGTCGCTCTCGGCCACGCCGATCGGCAGCTTCACGCTCACCCAGGCCTTCGGGCACGACCCGGATCCTGGAACGTCGCTGCCGTATACGCAGACCACGCCCGCGGACTGGTGGATCAGCCAGCCCGGCCCGCTCTACAACACCATGCAGCACTGTTCGGCGCGCTGCGCCTTCACGCAGGGAAACCCCAACGAGCACCTCTACTACGAGACGCCGTACTACGACTACGCCGTGGTGATCGACTACAACCGCGCGCCGGTCGTGCAGGGTGCGGGCAGCGCGTTCTTCCTGCACGTGACGGTGGGCGCACCCACCCAGGGCTGCATCTCGCTCCCGATGCAGTCCCTGGTCGACCTGCTGCGCTGGCTGACGCCGGGCGCCCATCCGCGGATCCTCGTCGGCGTCGGTTCCTGAGCCGGCTCACCTCGTCGTGTCTCGCGCGAACCGCGCGGCGCCGAGCAACGGCGCGTGATCCAGGTCGTTAGCCAGTGTGATCGGCGGCGGCTCCCCGGCGTCCGCGAACCCGCTGCGGAACCAGGGCTCGAACAGATCCCAGGACGCGGCCATCGAGCCGCCGATCACGACGATGTCGGCGGCGAAGTCGCGCACGCACGGACCGAGTGCCGTGCCCAACGCCCGCATCGAGTGCCGCAGCACGGCGCAAGCAGCCGGTTCGCCGTACCGGGCCCGTTCGGCAATGACGCGGACATCGGCGGCTGCGTCGCCGGTGGACGCCAGATAGGCCCGACGGATGGCTCGACTCGAGACAGTGTCCTCCAGCGGCGCGCCCTCGATCTCGAGGCGGTGTGCCCGGCCGCCGGCCGGGATGCCCGGGCCAGAAGCGACGATCCGGCCGTCGACGATCCAGCCCGTCCCGACGCCGGTGCCGAGCGTGATCCCGACGCAGCGCCGGTGTCCGGCGGCCGCGCCCAGCGCCCACTCACCGAGGGCGAACGCGTCCGCGTCGTTGAGAAAGACGATTCGGTGTGGACGGCCGAGCAGCCGAGCGGACAGCAACGCGCGCAGGTCGAGGCCGCGCACCGACTCGAATTTGCCGACGCCGTCGAAGAGGGCAATGCCACGTTCGTAGTCGAACGGGTCGGGCATCGCCACGCCCCACGTCGCGGCGTCGGGGCTGGGCACCGCGTTGGCCGCCTGGACGAGGGTGTCGACGATCTGCGCGGCCGACGCCGTGCTGTCCAACGCAAGGTGGGTGGCCGCGCCCACGAGGGTCCCGGCGTCGACGTCGACGAGCGCGGCACTCACGTGCGTGCCGCCGACCTCGAGCACCGGAATCACCGGACGAAGTGGGCGAACTGACTGATCAACCCGGGCACGGCCTGCTCGGCGAAGTCGACCGCGTCCGTCTCGGCCACGTCGTAGATGCGGTAGCTCTGCTTGCCCGCCGCGGTTGTCGCGGTCAGCGTGGTCAGGCCGATCCGACGCTGAAAGAACGTGCTCTTGAGGTTCCAGCCGATGATGCCGGCACACGAGATCGCGCTGCGCCGGCGGACCAGCGATCCGAAGGACGCGACGACGTACCCGTCGGACAGCGCGTGCCCGAGGCTTCGGTAGCGGTCCACGCCAAGTGGCACCGCGAGGACGGGCAGCAGGAGCGAGCTGAGCCATACATAGCGCGGGGCGCCGGCCAGCCAGGCGACCACGCCGATCACGGCAACGAGGACGACCGCGCCGGCGACCGCCCGAATAACGCGCCGCCGCCGCGCGACGGCGCCATGGGTTCGCAGCGCGACGACGAGCGGCACGACCGTGTCGAGCACCGCGGCGCCCACCCGAACCGCCTCCGAGCGGGGGGCGGGCGGAAGCAGCAGTTCGCCGCCACGCTCGGCACCGCGCCCGACCCGCAGCCCGGTGGCGATCGCCAGACAACGCGCGCCACCGACCGAGCGCAGCAGCAGCGCCTCGGAGATCTCGACGCCGCGCAGGCGCCGGCTCTCGATGCTCGTTGCCCGCGAGGTGATCAGGCCCCGCGTCACGTGTAGCGTCCCGCCGCTGTGGCGCGTCAGGCGGAAATCCCAGAACGCGAGGACGTAACCGATCGTCGAGGCGACAGCGACGAACGCGCCGACGAAGACGGCGATCGCGGCGATGTCGAGGGCAATCGAGGTCCGGCCTAGCTGGTCGCCGATCTCGCGCAGCGGGCCGATCCGGCCCGGGTCGACATGTGCCTCGCTGCTGAGACGCCAGGCGAAGCCGAGCAGCGCCAGACCGGTCAGCGCGCCGGACAGGGTGAACGGCGCATAACGCACCCACGCCGGGTTCAGCCGGACGATCTCGCGCTCGACCGGGGCCGACGGCGACGCGGCATCGACCGTCTCGGGGTGCTGCCCGCGGTGGAGCAGCTCGGCGCGCAGCCGGCCGGCGGCGTCGGCGCTCAGACCGTCGAGGACCAACCGGTCGCGGCCCTTGCGGTCGGACGTGCCGGTCCCGACGACGACCTTGGCCAGGCCGAGCACCCGGTGCAGGAGGTGCGCGGTGACGTCGACGGTGCGCACCCGGTCGAGCGGCGCCGCGATCGCGGTGCGCCGCAGTACGCCGCGACGCAGCTGAACCTGCTCGGGGGTGATCCGGAAACGAGTCGTCACCCAGCGCAGTAGCCCGAAGACGATGACCACGCCCGCGCCGACGGCACCCCAGACGGAACCGAGTCCGGTGCTGCTGCCGGCGACGAACAGGCCGAGCAGCGCAGGCACGGCCTTGCCCAGTTCGATGACCGGATGCACGAGCAGCATCCGTGGACTCAGCCGACGCCACTCGGTGTCGGTGGCGACCCCGGCCTTGGACAGCGACGTGGTCACGTGCCGTCGCCGCCGGCGATCTGGGTGCGGGCGGTGAGCTCGTCGACGAGTGCCACGGCGGTGTCGTTGGCGAGGCCGTGGATCTTCAATGGCCCGGCGGCCGAGGCCGTCGTGACGGTGACGTTGGCAAGGCCGAACAACTGCTCGATCGGGCCGCGCTGGGTGTCGACGGTCTGGACGCGGGAGATGGGCGCGATCCGGCGCTCCTGGCTGAACCAGCCTGCCTGCGTGTAGACGGCGGTGTCGGTGGTCTCCCAACGATGCACGCGGTAGCGCCACCGCGGCATGACGATGAGGTGGGCCACCGCGAGGGCCATGGTCAGGGCGAGGACCGCGGCGTGGCCGATGGCCGCCCCGGTCGCGGTCGCCCAGGCGAGGATTTCGACGACGACGATGACCAACCACACGAGCAGCGCACGCACGGCCCAGTACCACCGGGCCCGGGGGCTGACGAGGTTTGCGGGGGAGCGCATGCGTAGCTCGGTCACGTCCCTATCGTCCACTGCCCCCGCCACCCATCCGGCACGGGTATGCCGCCCGAGTGGGTGCGAGACTGGTGCCGTGACTGCCGATCGCAACGTGCTGGGCGGGGACCTCGAGGTCTGCGGAACGCAACCGCTCACCGGCTTCTTCCGCGACGGCTGCTGCAGCACCGGCCCGGAGGATCTCGGCAGTCACACCGTCTGCGCGGTGGCCACGCGCGAGTTCCTCGACCATCAGCGCGCGGTAGGCAACGACCTCAGCACGCCGATGCCGCAGTACCGGTTTCCCGGCCTGCAGCCGGGGGATCGCTGGTGCGTCGTCGCCGCTCGATGGCTACAGGCATATCAGGACGGCGTCGCCGCCCCGGTCGTCCTGGCCGCCACGAACGAGCGGGCGACGGACATCGTCGCGCTGGAAGTCCTGCGCCAGCACGCCGTCGACGTCCCGGGGGACGTCAGCTCACTCGACTGACCGGGCTCGCCGCTACCAGCCGCGGGCGCGCCATTCTGCGACGTGTGGGCGCTCGGCGCCGAGCGTGGAGTCGCCGCCGTGACCGGGATAGAACCAGGTCTCGTCGGGCAGCTCGCCGAACAGTCGGGTCTCGACGTCGTCAACCAGCGAGGTGAAGTCCTCGGGCGAGCCGGTCTTGCCGACCCCGCCGGGGAACAGCGAGTCGCCGGTGAACAGGTGCGGCGTGCCCTGCGGGTCGCGGTAGA
>DAITQD010000052.1:0-17079 GCA_036833255.1 Jatrophihabitantaceae bacterium | reverse complement strand
GTGAAGATCGTGCGGGTGTCATCCATCTCGACGAGCTCGCCCGGCTGCCCCACCCCACCCAGGTTGAAGAACGCCGTCCGCTCCGAGATGCGCGCGGCCTGCTGCATGTTGTGGGTGACGATGACGATCGTGTAGTCCTTGCGCAGCACCCGGATGAGGTCCTCGATCGCCATGGTCGAGATGGGGTCCAGCGACGAGCAGGGCTCGTCCATCAGCAGCACCTCGGGCTCGACGGCGATCGCGCGCGCGATGCACAGCCGCTGCTGCTGCCCGCCTGACAGACCTGCGCCCGGCTTGTTGAGCCGGTCCCTGACCTCGCCCCAAAGGTTGGCTGCGCGCAGCGACTTCTCGACGACTACGTCGAGTTCGCCCTTGCGTATCCGACCGTTCTGCAGCTTCAGCCCGGCGACGACGTTGTCATAGATCGACATCGTCGGGAACGGGTTGGGCCGCTGGAACACCATGCCGATCGTGCGCCGCACGTCGACGGGATCGACCCTGGCGTCATAGATGTCGTCGCCGTCGAGCAGCACCTTGCCGTTCACGCTCGCGCCGGGGATGACCTCGTGCATCCGGTTCATCGTCCGCAGCACGGTCGACTTGCCACAGCCGGACGGCCCGATGAACGCCGTCACCGAGCGTGGCTCGATAGCGAAGTTGACGTTCTCGACGGCGCGGAACTTGCCGTAGAAGACGTTCAGATTAGTGACGTCGATGCGCTTGGCCATGGCTTCCTCTACCTCGTCGAGCGACGCTTGCGGAGCGAGCAGTTACTTGGTCTTGCTGAAGCGCCCGAGTAGGCGGGCGATCAGGTTGAGTCCCATCACGATGATGATCAGGGTGAGTGCCGCGCCCCACATCCGGTCCGGCGCGTAGTTGTGGATCTTCTGTCCGGTGAAGCTGTAGTTGCTGCCGAGGTTCTTTACCTCGGACTTGATCATCAGCGGCAATGATCCCTGGAACCCGCTGAAGACGTTGCTGTTCGTGTTCGGCGAGTACTGCACCAACACCAGCAGCGGAGCGGTTTCGCCTGCCACGCGGGCGATTCCGAGCACGATGCCGGTGGTGATTCCGCTGAGCGCCGTTGGCAGCACGATCCGCAGGATCGTCTTCCACTTCGGCACCCCGAGTGCGTAGGACGCCTCCCGCAACTCGTCCGGGACGAGTTTGAGCATCTCCTCGGTGGTGCGGACGATGACCGGAACCATCAGCAGTACCAAGGCGAGCGCGGCGTACACACCGGCGAACTGCGCGCCGAACTCGATGAAGAAGATCGCGTAGACGAACAGTGCCGCGACGATCGACGGGATCCCGGTGAGGATGTCGACCATGAACGTCGTGATTCGCGCGAACCGACCGCCGCCGTACTCGACCAGATAGATCGCGACGAGCAGCCCGAGCGGGATCGAGATCATCGCGCAGATGGCGACCTCCTCCGCGGTGCCTATTATCGCGTGCAACGCGCCGCCGCCGGGGTCGCGGAAGGTGATGCCGCGCTGGTCGCCTGTCCACCACTCGGACGTCACGATGACATGCCAGCCGCGACCGATAACCGTCCACAGCAGCCAGATGAGCGGGATCAGCGCGACGCCGAACGAGCCGGTGATCAGCACGGTCGCAAGACTGTTCTTCACCCGGCGCATCCCGTGCACCCGCTGGGCGCGCGCGGTGATGCGGCCGGGAGCCGTGGTCACAGTGGTCATGCCCTGAAGTCCTTCCGGCGGTTGACGATCGCGCGCGCGGAGGCGTTGACGACGAAGGTCAGCACAAACAGCATCAGGCCCGCGGCGATGTAGGCGCCCGTCGACTTCGGGTTCGCGAACTCCGCCGCGTTGTTGGCAATCTTGGACGCGAACGTCTCGCCACCGTGGAAGATCGACGTCGAGAACGGTGCGCCCGGGCCCGGGGCGGAGAGGATCAGGTACATCGCTACGGTCTCGCCGAGCGCTCGGCCGAGACCGAGCATTGCGCCGCTGACAATGCCCGCGCGGCCGTAGGGCAGCACGGCGAGACGGATCATCTCCCAGCGCGTCGCACCCAGCGCCAAGGCGCCCTCGATGTTCTGGCTGGGCGTCCGTTCGAAGACGTCGCGGCAGATCGCGGTGATGATCGGCAGGATCATCACGGCCAGCACGATGCCAGCATCGAAGATCGAGCCGCGCAGCACCGTGCCGTCCTTGAAGATCGGGATCGCGCTGAGATGGTAGAGCGTCCGCTGCACTGGTTCGAGCGCCGGCGCGAGCACGCCGATGCCCCAGATGCCGTAGACGATCGACGGGATCGCGGCGAGCAGGTCGACGGTATAGGCGACCGGTCGAGCTAGCCGGGCCGGCGCGTACAGCGTGATGAACAGCGCGATCCCGATGGCGATCGGGACCGCGATCACCATGGCGATGCTCGAGACGATCAGCGTGGTCCAGAGCAGCCCGGCGATACCGAAATGCAGCGCCTTGCCGTCCACGCTCCAGTCGTTGGAGAACAGGAAGCTGGACTTGTCGTCGGCGATCGCAGGCAGCGCTTGCCACAGCAGGAACGCCGCGATGAGGCAGACCAGGACCACGACCACCACGCCGGATCCGGAGGCCAGCGCCTTGAGCATGCGGTCGCCGATGCGATTCTTCCCGCCCCGGTGGGCTAGGGGCGCCCCCGCGTCGTCGACTCGGGGCGGTGCCGTCGCCACATCGTCCGGCGGCGGCAGGGTGATCGTGGGCATCGCCGGAGGCGCGGTGACTCTCATGGTCCTGGTGCCGTTTCCTTTCGACTAGCTGATCGCGGCGACCGAGCTCTGCACCTTGGTGAGAATGCTCGACGGCAGCGGGGCGTAACCCAGGTCCGGCAGCCCGGCCTGGCCGGCGCCCGAGGTATAGGTCAGGAAGTCCTTGACCAGGGTGCCCTTGGCGGCGCTCTTGTACTTCGTGCACACGATCTCGTAGGTGACCAGGATGATCGGGTACGCGCCCGGCGCCTTGGTGGCGTAGTCGAGCTTGAGCGTCAGGTCGTTGCCGGTACCCGTGACCGTCGCGGCAGCAACCGCCGCACCGGCCGACTCAGCCGTCAGCGCAACCGCGCCGCCGCCGTTGTCGACCTTCGCAGTCGGCAGGTTGGCACTGCCGGCGAAGGACCATTCGAGGTAGGCGATGCCGCCTTCGGTGCCGGCAATCCCCTGCTGCACACCCTGCGAACCCGACTTGCCCTGCCCGACCTTGCCGGGCCACACCTTGCTCGGCTCGGCGGTGAAGTCCGTCGGATCCGTCGCGGCGAGGTACTTCTCGAAGTTCTGCGTCGTGCCCGACTCGTCGGAGCGGAAGAAGACGGTGATCTTCGTTGACGGCAGCGTCGCAGCGCTGTTCGCCGCGGCGATCGCGGGATCGTTCCAGGTGGTGATCGTGCCTAGAAAGATCTGGGCGAGGAGTTTCGGCGTCAGGGTCAGGTCGGTCACGCCGTTGAGCTTGAAGGCGATGGCGATCGGGCCGGTGACCATCGGGATGTCGATCGCCGGCGAGCCGCAGGTCTTGGTGGCGGCCTCGACCTCACCCTTGGTGGGGTCGAGTGCCGAGTCCGAGCCGGCGAAGTCGGTGTTGCCCTGGGTGAAGTCGGTGACGCCCTGGCCGGAGCCGCCGCCGCCGTAGTTGACCGTCGTGCCCGGGCACGCCTGCTGGTAGTCCTTGATCCACTGGTCGATCGCGTTCTGCTGCGCGGTCGACCCGGTGGCGTTGAGCTTGCCTGACGCGCAGGCCGCAGCCGCGCTCGTGGTCGCGGCGCCCGTGCTGCTTGCGCTGCTGGACTTCTTGTCGGCCGCCTTCGAACTCGAGCAGGCGGACAGCACGACCGCGCCTGCGATGAGTCCGACGACTGCGCCGGCTCGATACAGCTTCACGTTGGGATCCCCCTCGTAGGTGACTCGTTCCAACTGCGAACGCTAAGAGGGTGAGGTGGCGCGTCGGGGCGAGCAAGGTGAACGAAGCATGAACGGCGGCACCCGATGACATGACCAGCCGAAATGCACGAGATGGCCGTTATGTGAACGGCGCCACATCTCGGAGCCGCTGCCACTGGATGTCGGTGTCGTGGCGGGCGAAGTTCAGCCGCTCGTAGAGGCCCATCGCCGGGGCGTTGTCGTCGTCGACGTAGAGCAGCACCTCGTGGCAACCGCGGCCGGCGAGGTGCTCGAGGCCGCGGACCAGCAGAGCCGGCCCGAGGCGCAGGCCCTGGGCCGACGGGTCGACGCCGAGGACGTAGACCTCACCGGCGCCGTCGGAGTGGATCTTCGTCCAATGGAACCCGACCAGGCTGTCGCCGCGCTCGGCGAGCAGGAAGCCGGCGGCGTCGAACCATGGCTCGGCCTCGCGTGCCGTGAGGTCGGCGAGCGTCCAGCGGCCCTGCTCGGCGTGCGTGGCGAAGGCCGCGGCGTTCACCCGCAGCCAGCCCTGCTCGTCCTGGCCCGGGACGAAAGCCCGGATCCGCACGCCGTCAGCGACCGGAATCTCCGGCAGCGGCTCGGCGAGGCTACGGCGCAGCTGGTGCAGCACCCGGGCCTGCGTGTAGCCGCGCGATTCCAGCGCGGCGCCGACCGGGCTGCGCCGGCCGTGCGACCAGACCCGCAGGTCGGCGTCGCCCCGCCCTTCGACGGCGTCGAGCAGCGCGCCGACGGCTGCGGCGTCGCCGGCGAGCTCGAGGGCGGTGCCCTGCTGTTGCGCGTACCCGCCCAGGCGGTCCCCGGCGCGGGCGATGACGTGGACGACGTCCGGCGAGGGGAGCTGGGTCAGCGCCTGGTCGGAGAGTGGGGGCTCGCCGTCGCGGGTCTCGATGGCATCGGCGAGGGCGAGCACGTCCGCGCGGGTGGGCGCATCCAGCGTCGACGGGAACGCGATCGACAACGGCATACCTGAACGCTATCGGGGCGGCTCAGCGGGACGGATCGAGCATCTCGCTGTCGGTCACCGGGTTTGCGGCCGCGGCGCGGGTGGCCTTCGGGTCCGCGGTGGGGCGCACGAACTTGTAGCCGACGTTGCGCACGGTGCCGATCAGCGCCTCGTGCTCCGGCCCCAGTTTGGCCCGCAACCGGCGCACGTGGACGTCGACGGTGCGGGTGCCGCCGAAGTAGTCGTAACCCCAGACCTCCTGCACCAGGTGGGACCGGGTGAATACGCGTCCGGGGTGCTGGGCGAGGAACTTCAGCAGCTCAAACTCCTTGTAGGTGAGGTCGAGCGGGGTCCCGGACAGCCGCGCTGTGTAGGTCGTCTCGTCGATCGTGAGGTCGCCGATGTCGACGTGCTCCGGCGTGGGTGCCGCGGCCGCCGAGTGCCGCTCGAGCGTCAACCGCAACCGGGCATCGAGCTCGGCCGGACCGGCGGTGTCGAGCACGATGTCGTCGACCACCCACTCCGCCGAGAGCGCGATCAGCCCGCCCTCCGTGAGCACCGCAACAACCGGCGCAGCGACGCCCATTGCCGCGAGGACCCGGGTGAACGACCGCGCGGCGGCCAGTTCGCGCCGGGCGTCGACGAGAACGACGTCGCCGAGCGAACGGTCGAGGAGCGCGCCCGCGTCAAGGGGTAACACGGTGACGTGATGGGGCAGCAGGCCGAGCGCGGGCAGCACCTCGGCCGTCGGCTGCGGGGCAGCGGTGAGCAACGTGAGATCCACTGGCGCCTCCCAGGTGGGGAACGGTGGTCTCCGGGAGTGGCGGCTGCCTGACCCGGCGGGCGGCGCTGCCCTGTCACAAGACTGCGGCAAGAATACCAACATGACCAGCCCGCAGACCGTTGCGCTGACCACACCCCGTCGTCTGGAACCATGGCGCCCGTGAGTGACGCGGCCGTGGACGAGATCGAGCTCAACCATCTGGGCAGCCTGGCCGTCACCCTGCTCGCGGGCGCCTTGCTCATCGGCGCGGCCCGCACGAGCGCGGTCGCGCTGCTCGTCGCCGTCGCCGCGGTGCAGGCCGTGCTCATGTTGGGCTGGGTGTACGGCACGGTCCTGTCCGGGCGCAAGGGAGCGTTGCTGATCGCGGCGCTGGCCGCAGGCGGTGCCGATGTCGCGGTCTCGCGGTGGCCGGCGGGTCGGCTGGGCACGTTGCTGGTCGTGTTCGGGCTGGCCGTCCCGGTCATGTTCGTGCACCAGCTCATGCGGGGAGCTGCCCGGGTGCGCGTCGTCGAGTCGCTCGGCGGGATTGCGCTGATCGTGGTGGCGGTGGTGGCGCTGCCCGCCCTTATCCAGCTGCGGCACGAGTTCACCGGCCCTACCCTCGGCGGACGGGTCGTGTCCGGCGTCGTGGCCGCCGCTGCCGGCGCGCTGGTGGTCGGCTATCTGGTCGACCTCGTGCTGGCCGCGCCCCGCTTCGACCCGGCGGTGTCGCGCGGATTACTCGCGGTAATCGCCTCGGCCGGACTGGGTGGTTCGATCGGCCATCTGATGCTGCGCTCCGACGCCGAATTCCTGGCCGGCCGCGGCGCCTTCACCGGCGCCGCGCTCGGTGCGCTCGTCGCGTTCTTCGCGGTCGGTGTGGCATTCATCGAGAGTTCTTCGGCCATGCCGCAGGCCGCCTTCGGCCGCCGCGTGCGTCCGGTGCTCAGCTCGTTGCTGCCGCTGAGCATCCTGGCGCCGGTCGCGTTCGTGCTCTGCCTGGCCATCCGCGTCTGAGCCCGCACCGCGATGATCATCGGTGTTGTCGTCCTCGTCGTGTTTCTCGCGCTCAGTCTCGCGGTGGCACTTGCCGACCGGGTCTGCGTGGGGTTCGCCGAGCGCAAGGCGGCGGAGTATCTGTCCGAGCCGTTCGCTCTGCCACCGACGGTGCGTCTGCACGGCACGCCGTTCCTGACCCAGGCGCTGCGCGGGCGCTACGGGGACATCGAGGTATCCGGCAGCGGGCTGCGGATCGGCGAGATGGCGGGGGCCACGCTGAACGCGCACCTGTACAACGCGATCCTGCCGCTACGCGAGCTCCTCGGCGGCCGCACCACGTCGCTGCCGTGCGAGCACGTCGACGGGCGGATCGTCCTTCCCTACGGCGAGCTGGCCCGGATCAGCCGGATCCCGGGATTGACGCTCAGCTACGAGAAGGAGCGGCTGGTCGCCTCCGCCGCGGTGCCGGTCCCGGGCGTCAGCCAGCTGGCGCGGGTGAGCGGCGATGCCCGGCTCACCGTCGTCGGCGGAGCGGTCTGGCTACGGGTACGTGGGCTGTCGGTCGCCGGCATCAGCCTGCCGAGCCTCGTGGTCAGGCAGTTGCTGCCGAGCCTCAACGTGCCCATCCCGCTGCCGCCACTGCCCTATGGCCTGCGCCTCGACGAGCTGAGACCGGTGGCGGCCGGCCTGTTGGTGTGCGGCTCGGCGCAGGACGTCGTCTTCGCCGCCTCGGGCTGATCTCACTGGATGAGACGGGCGTCTCGCGCCGTGTCGCGGGCGACTATCGTGGCCCTCATGGGGATCGCGCTCAGCGCTGTGAGCACTTCGCTCACCTCTCGCCGCACGGTCGATCTGTGCCGTGTCGGCAGCTCCCTGTGTCGCATGCGCTGACCGGGTAGCCACTCGGCGCTGACGCAGTGTGTTTGTCGCGGTGCGCCCCTTGCTTCCCGGTTCCCGCGCCACCGTTCTGGCGGCGCTCGCTCGTCATCATCCTGTGCACCGATGAAATAAGGAGACAATCATGAGCCGCGCAGACGTGCTCGTCACGGCCGACTGGGCCGAGCAGAACCTGAACGCAGCGGGTGTCGTGTTCGTCGAGGTCGACGAAGACACCAGCGCCTACGACGGCGGCCACCTCGAGGGTGCCGTCAAGCTGGACTGGAAGACCGAACTGCAGGACCAGATCCGCCGCGACTTCGTCAACAAGGAGCAGTTCGAGGCGCTGCTGTCGGCGAAGGGCGTCGACACCGACGACACCGTCGTGCTCTATGGCGGCAACAACAACTGGTTCGCCGCCTACGCCTATTGGTACTTCAAGCTCTATGGGCACGAGAACGTCAAGCTGCTCGACGGCGGCCGCAAGAAGTGGGAACTCGACGGCCGCGAGCTGTCGAAGGACACGGTGTCGCGCGCAGCCACGACGTTCACGGCCAAGGACCAGGACCTCTCGATCCGCGCGTTCCGCGACGAGGCGATCGCCGCGATCGGCCAGCAGAACCTGATCGACGTCCGCTCGCCGGACGAGTTCTCCGGCAAGCTGCTCGCGCCGGCGCACCTGCCACAGGAGCAGTCCCAGCGCGGCGGCCACATCCCGTCGGCGTTGAACGTGCCGTGGAGCAAGGCGGCCAACGAGGACGGCACCTTCAAGTCCGATGACGAGCTGCGTGCGCTCTACTCGGAGGTCGGCCTGGACGACGCGAAGGACACCATCGCGTACTGCCGCATCGGTGAGCGCTCAAGCCACACCTGGTTCGCGCTGCACGAGCTGCTCGGCCACCAGAACGTCAAGAACTACGACGGTTCCTGGACCGAGTACGGCTCGCTCGTCGGCGTCCCGATCGAGAAGGGCGCCTGACATGTGCGGCGCTCCGGCCCAGACCCCGACACTGCCCGCGGGCGTCGACCTCGAGAAGGAAACGGTGATCTACGGCCTCGTCTCCCATGGTGACGTGCCGGTGCCCGGTGCCTACGTGCGGCTGCTCGACTCGACCGGTGAGTTCGCCGCCGAGGTCGTGACGTCGGCGACCGGCGACTTCCGGTTCTTCGCCGCCCCCGGCGAGTGGACCCTGTCGGTGCTGCACCGCGACGGTAAGGCCCGCGCCTCCGTCCAGGCGCCCGGGCCCGGCCTGGTGGAGGCCTCGCTCGGGATTGTTTAGTAGACGAGGGCCTGGGCTCCGTCGGCCAGCACCTCTGCCACGAAGGACGCGCTCCCGGCGATGACCGCGCCCGGCACCAGGTCGCCCGCCGCGATGCCGCGGCGGGCGGCGCACTGCGTGCAGACCGTCAGCCTGCCGCCGGCCAGCACTGCGTCGCGCAGATCGGCCAGCGGTGCCGACTGCGGGAGTTCGAAGGCCTCGGCGCGCCCGGGAACCGCCAGCCAGGCGGCCTCTCCGGTCAGCCACAGTGACACGTCAGCACCGGCAGCCAATGCGGTGGCCGCGACCGTGAACGCCTGCGTGCAACGCTCCGCGTCATCGGTGCCTGCGGTGCATTTCACGACCAGCGTGCGCAGGGAATCAGGAGTCATACCGATATTCTGCCTGTCATGCAAGCGTCCTATCTCCTCGTCCTGATCGTGACGGTCCTCGGCATCGCCGCCCTGTCGCTCTACGTCCTGCTCAAACTCCTCGCCGGCCAGCGATGAGCGAGCCCGCACCGGACACCGCTGAGCTTCGCTCCGGTGCGCCGATCCACGACAACCTGCTCGCGCTGCTGCCGCTCGTTGGCGTGTGGAGAGGCGCCGGCACCGGCGTCGTCGCGTCGAGTGCGGCGGAGTTCGGCTACGGGCAGCAGGTCAGCTTCGTCCACGACGGGCGGCCCTTCCTCGCCTACGAATCACGCACCTGGCTGCTGGACGCCGACGGTGGTGTGATCCGCCAGGCCTGGCGCGAATCCGGCTTCTGGCGGCCGGGCGCCGGCCCGAACGATGTCGAGGTCGTGCTCGCGTCCAACACCGGGCAGGCGCTGCTGTTCACCGGCGTCGCCGGAGACCTGCGCTGGGATCTCGCCACTGTCGTCGCGACGCCGGCGCCCACCGCCAAGCCGGTCGACGGCGAACGTCGGCTCTACGCCCTGCTGGACGGTCAACTTGTTTACGCGACCGAGCTCGCTCCGGCCGGTCAGCCCTACGCTGCCCACCTCAACGCGCGGCTCGCCCGGGACTGATCAGGGTGCGCCGGGCAACGCCATGTCGGGGTTGATGGTGACACCCAGGGACCGCGCGGTGTCGTCGATGATCAGCCACACCTGGTTGGCGACTGCTGCGGTCAGCTCGGCCCGGGGCACGTCGTGGTGCTCGATCCACCAGGCGGCGGTCGCGTCGACCATCCCGACGACGCCGACGATGACCCGCTCTGCGGGCGCGGTGTCGAGGTCGAACAACCGCATGTAACCGGCGAGCAGGATTGTCAGTTCGCCGGCGAAGGCAGCCTTCGCGTCGTCGATCGCGGGCGAGCCGGTGGCGTTGACGGCGTAGGCGTGTTGCGCGAGGAACCGATACAGGTTGGGGTGCGCCTCGATCCAGCCCAGGTGCTGGCTGATGGCGGCGCCGATGATCTCGCGCGGTGAGCCCTGCGTGGCCAGGCCGGTCCGGATCTCCTGCGCGATCCGCAGCGCGACGTGCCGCGACACCGCGAGGTCCAGCGCCTGTTTGCCGTCGAAGTGGCGGTACACCTGCGTGCGCGGGACGCCCGCCTGGTCGGCGATCTGACCGGTCAGGGCGTCCGGGCCGTGGTCCTCTATCGCGGCGATGGCGGCGTTGATGATCGCCAGCCGGCGCTCGCGGCGGTGCGGATCCCAGCGGGTCGAGCGCCCGTCGCGCACCTGCTCGGCCATGCCGGCAAGCCTATCGCCGAGCGCGCGACGGTAAATTATGTGTGACAGCTTGTATTGGGCAGATTTAACTGCTACACCTTGTACTGGCTAACCAAGCCGAGATCCGAGCATCGGGTACCGCGGCCGAAGGGCCGCAGATCGGACGGTGAGAGCGATGAGCGTCCTCATACCGCTCAGCGATCGGGACAAGACCGCGACGCGCCTGCTCGGGTCGTCGTCGAAGAAGTCCTATGACCCGCTGCTCGACATCGACTGGGACGCGCCGGTCAGGGAGGATCTCGCCTACCTGCCGTTCGAGCGGGTATCGCTCTACGGCACCGCGCTGTGGGACGGGATGACGCCGGAGCAGCGCATCGAGTTGTCCAAGCAGGAGTTGGCGAGCGTGGCCAGCACCGGCCTGTGGTTCGAGATCATCCTGATCCAGATGCTGACGCGCTACGTCTACCACCGGGACCCGCAGTCGGCGCACACGCACTACGCGCTCACCGAGATCGGCGACGAGACGCGGCACGCGATCATGTTCGCCAAGGCGCTGTCGCGGCTGGGCGTGACTGCCTACCGCCCGCCCGCCTACATCTATCACCTCGCGCGCGTCTACAAGGCCACGGCCCGCGGTCCGGCGCTGTTCGCCCCGGTGCTTGTCGCCGAAGAGGTCACCGACCGCCTGCAGCGGGCGACGATGAACGACGAGTCGATCAACCCGCTGGTGCGCATGGTGAACCGGATCCACGTCGTCGAGGAGGCCCGCCACGTCCGCTTCGCCCGCGAGGAGGTTGCCCGCGTCATGCCCGAACTCGGCCCGCTCGCCACATTCGTGAGCAACACGGTCTCGGCGCTCGTCGCGTCCGTCGTGGTGCATACATTGATCAACCCCGCGGTGTACGACGCGGTGGGGCTGGATCGCAAGGCCGCGGTCAAGGCGGCCCGTAAGAACCCGCACAACCACGACACGCGCCGCTGGTTCGGCGAGAAGATCATGGCCTTCCTCGACGAGCAGGGCATGGTCACCTGGTCGTCACGACCGATCTACAAGCTCGTCCACCTCATCTGAGCGGGGAAAAAGCCGGGATATAGGTCGGCCCCCGAGTATTGTCCGCAGTGGCGGGTCGGCTGGACGGGCCGACGACTCGGGGGCCGGGTAGCTGCCAGGTATTTACTCGCCGCCGCGCGATGCACGACGCGGGCACTTGCCCTGCAGGTCCGTTGCTTGCACAGCGGCTAGCGGGCAGCCACCTCACGTGTCCGAGGAATATTCAACTCTGGACCACCTCCTTTCGCGTGTGCTGCCACCGTACGACGCCGATCGCGCTGGGGCAACGGGTTTCTACGGGCCGAATCCGCAGAGCCGGCGGACCTCCTCGTTGGCCGCGGCGTCGCGCGCCCGCGGCCTGCCGTCTAGCTCGATCACGTCGACGGGGCCGCGCACAGTGCCGGTCAGCCAGAGCGTGTCGGCGGCGTGCAGGTCGGCGACGGACGCGTCGGTGACCGCCGTGCGCCAGCCGGCCGCGGGTGCCCGGTCGAACAGCAACTGCTGGGTCGTCCCGCCGAGGATGCCGCTCGCCCCGGCGGGGGTCGTGTGCAGGGTGCGCCCGCTGGACCAGACGACCGAACTGACGCCTGATTCGAGCACCCGACCGTCGGCGCTGAGGAAAATGACGTCGTCGGCGTCGCGGCGCTCGGCCTCGCGCAGGGCGGCCATGTTCACCGCGTAGGACAGCGTCTTGATCCCGCCCAACAGCCAGGGCGCATCGGTGAACGCATCGCTCGTCGTGCCGCGCGTGAGGGTGACGACCCGGATCCCGTCACGGCGTTGCCGCGGGTAGTTGACCGGCAGCGTGCTGATCGTCAACAGTCCGGTCGGCCCGCCACCGGATGGGCTGCCGCGGGTGAGCAGGAGCTTCATCGCCGCCTCACCCGGTGTCGGCCACGCTGCGGTGGCCTGGCTGACGAGCCCGCGCCACGCACGGTCGTCGAAGCTGATGTCCAACGCCGCCGCCGAATGCGTCATCCGCGCGAGGTGGCGCTCGAGCTTGTCGACGACGCTCACCCCGTCAGCAGAGGTAACCACCCGGCAGCCCTCGAAGCAGCCGTCGCCACGGGTCAGGCCGAGGTCGTCGGCCCGCAGGACGGGCGTGTCCGGTTCGACGAGGCCGATGCCCAGAATCGCGAGCAGACGCACCGTCACGGCGCCAGGCTACCTAGGATGGACGTCGATGACTGGACACCGGACGGATGCCGACGTGCCTGATCTCGCGACGGCTCTGCGCACGCGCGGGTTACGCCTGACCGCGCAGCGCGAGCACGTCCTCGAGGCGGTGCGCCGGCTCGGGCATGCGACGCCGGAGCAGATCAGCGAGGCGGTTCCGGGAGTCGACGTCACGACGGTGTACCGCACCCTCGAACTGCTCGAAGATCTCGACCTGGTCAAGCACGCCCACCTGGGCCACGGCGCGCCGGCCTACCGCCCGGCTGGAGACGACCACATTCACGTGGTGTGCCATTTCTGCGGCAGCGTGATCGACGCGCCCGCCGACCTCGTCGACGCTCTCGACCAGCGGCTGCAGAACGAGCGGGGCTTCACGCTCGACCGTTCGCACTTCACCGTCTTCGGCCGGTGCGCCAGCTGCGTGGCAGGGGAACAAAAGCCGTCGTCCCAGCGATCAAGTCAAGACCATGACCACTGAACTCGACAGCGCCGTCCCGGCCGAGGGCACCGACGCCGCGATCGCCTGGCACTACGGGGATCCGCTGCGCGAACAGCGCGTCCTGGCGACGCGGGTGGGCGTGATCGACCGCACCAACCGCGACGTCCTCACGGTCTCCGGCGACGATCGGCTCGGGTGGCTGCACTCGATCTGCTCGCAACACGTTGCCCAACTCGGCGACGGCGACTCGACCGAATCGCTCGTCCTGTCGCCGCACGGGCACGTCGAGCAGCACTGGCAGGTCACCGAACTGGGCGGCGCCGTCTGGATCGACACCGAGCCCGCTACTGCCACGACGGTGCTCGGCTACCTGCAGATGATGCGGTTCCTCAAGCGCGTCGACCCGGTGGACGTGTCCGGCGCGTGGGCGGTCGTGTCGCTCGTCGGCCCGGCCACCGCGGACGTGCTGAGCGCCGCCAGCCTGCCGGTTCCGGACACCGGCCGTGCGGCCGCGCTGCCCGGCGCAGGATTCGTGCGCCGCATGCCGTGGCCGGGGACCGATGCCGCCGACCTGATCGTGGCGCGGGCCGACGCGGCCGGCACCATCGAGACGCTGCGCGCTGCCGGTGCCGAACTCGCCGGCCTGTGGGCGTTCGAAGCGCTGCGCGTCGAGGCTCGCCGGCCCCGGCTGGGCTTCGAGACCGACCATCGGACGATCCCGCACGAGGTCGGCTGGATCGGTCGGGCGGTGCACCTCGACAAGGGCTGCTACCGCGGCCAGGAGACGGTCGCGCGGGTGCAGAACCTCGGCAAGCCGCCGCGTCGGCTGGTGCTGCTGCACCTCTCCGGGGACTCCGACGTGCTGCCGCCCGCTGGCACGCCCGTCGAGCTGGCCGGCCGCGGCGTCGGCTTCCTCGGCACGGCCGTGCACCACTACGAACTGGGGCCGATCGCGCTCGCGGTGATCAAGCGCTCACTCGCCGACGACGCCGAGCTGACGGTGCTCGGTTCGTCGGTGTCGGTCGACGGGTAGCACCATGCGCCCCGGCCGCGCCGAGGTCGTCGACTCCGACGTCGATCTACCCGATCCCGTTCAGCTCGCCGAGACCCGGCCGCGACAGTGGGACGTTGTCGTCGCGATTGCGATCGGTGGTGTGCTCGGAGCGGAAGCACGCTATGGGCTGGGTGAGATCGTGCCGCACGCCGCGCGTCAGTTCCCGTGGTCGACGCTGATCGTCAACGCGACCGGCTGCCTGCTCATCGGCGCGCTGATGGTGTTGCTGCTCGAGCTCACGTCGCCGCATCGACTGGCCCGGCCGTTCCTCGGCGTGGGGTTGCTCGGCGGCTACACCACTTTCTCGACCTTTGCCGTCGACGCGGACCGGCTCGTGGAGGAGCACCGTCCCCTGATCGCCCTTGCCTACGTCGGTGCGACCGTGGTGCTCTGCCTGTTCGCCGTGCTCGCTGCGACGGTCGCGGCACATTTCGCCGGCACGCTGGTCGTGAACACACGCATTCGCCATCGGGACGAAGGGAGACCGCGATGACACTGGCGGGTGGCGCGCGCCGGCTCATGATCATCGTCGACGAGGACGCGACGGTGAATCACAAGCCGGTCTACACCGAGATCGTGCGGAGGGCGCACGACGCCGGTCTGGCGGGTGCTTCGGTGTTCCGCGGCATCGAGGGGTTCGGTTCGGCCGGACGGGTACACACGAGCCGCATCCTCAGCCTCGCCGAGAACCTGCCGGCGATGGTGATCATCGTCGACACGCACGCGAAGATCGCGGCCTTCCTGGAGCAGCTCGGTGAGCTCAACGTTCGGGGCGTCGTCGCTCTGGACGATGTCGAGGTCGTGGTTCCAGGCCAGCCGCCCGAGGCGAGCTGTTGATCCCGCTCATGATCGCCCTCGGCGCTGCGGTCGGCGCGCCGGCGCGCTACCTCACCGACCGCGCCGTCCAATCACGTCACGAGACCGTCCTTCCGTGGGGGACGCTGAGCGTCAATCTCGTCGCCTCGCTGGTTCTCGGCATCCTGACCGGTGCGGCGGCCCACGTGTCCGCCGACACAGCCGCGCTGTTGGGCACTGGATTCTGTGGAACCTTGAGCACGTACTCGACCTTCGGTTACGAGACCATGCGGCTGACCCAAGAGGGCGCTCGCTTTCATGCAGTGGCCAACGTCGCGATCAGCTTGGTGGCCGGGCTCGGTGCCGCGGCGCTCGGCTGGTCGGTGGGCGCGTCGTTCGCGTGATGGTTCTAGCCGTAGTCGCCGCAACGGCGTAGACCAGACGTATCGACGGGAGTCAGCGGATGACGACATACGAGCGGGCCTGCCGGCTGTCGATCTATCTCGGCAACGCTGACATCCGCCGGCACAAGGCACTCAGCGCTGAGATCCTCCACCTCGCGCATCGAGCCGGCCTGCGCGGCGCCTCCACGCTGCAAGGCATCCAGGGCTACGGGCACTCGCACAAGATCCACGACACGCCGAAGTGGAGCGTCCTGGACCGCACGCCGATCACGGTGCACCTCATCGACACACCCGACAAGATCCAGGCCTTCCTGTCGCGGCTCGGCGATCTCGCCGACAGCTGCCTGATCGTCTGCGACGAGGTTGACGTCGCGGTAGGAGCACAGGGCAGTCACCCCGGTCACAGTCCGACGACGTCGAAGCGGGGACGATGATGACGGTGGCCGAGACGGTGCAACCGTTGGTGCATGCCGCGCTGGGTCGCAACGTCGCGATCAAGGTCCGGTGCTGGGACGGCAGCGAGGTCGGGCCGCCGGAGGCGTCGCTGTGTCTGACGATCGCGAATCGGCGGGCGTTACGGCGACTGTTGTGGTCGCCGAACGAACTCGGCTTCGCGCGTGCCTACGTCTCGGGCGATATCCAGATCGACGGCGACATTTTCGCCGGACTCGACGAGATCGCCCGCGCCGCCGTTCCGGAGCAGGGTCCGGGTGTCGTCGTGGACGCCACGACGAAGCGCGCGCTCGCCAAGGCGGTGGTCAAGCTGGGCATCCTCGGGCTGCCGCCGAAGCCGCCGGCCGAGGAGGCGCGCCTCGCCGGCCGACGGCACAGCAAGCACCGCGACGCCGAGGCGATCGCCCACCACTACGACGTCGGCAACGACTTCTACCGGATCGTCCTCGGTGAGTCGATGACATATTCGTGCGCGTACTGGGCCCAGCCGCCCGGGCCCGGGTTCGACGTCACCGCCGCGCAATTCGGCAAGTGCGACCTGGTCGCGCGCAAGCTCGGCCTGGCGCCGGGCATGCGGGTGTTGGACGTCGGCTGCGGGTGGGGCACCTTCGCGCTGCACGCCGCGCGAACCTACCGCGCGCGGGTGGTCGGCGTGACGATCTCGCAGGAGCAGGCTGAGTACGCGCAGCAGCGGATGGCCGACGAGGGGGTGTCCGAGCTCGTCGAGATCCGCGTACAGGACTACCGCGAGGTTCACGACGGTCCCTACGACGCGGTCTCCAGCATCGGCATGGCCGAACACGTGGGTGCGGCCATGCTGCCGGCGTACGCGGCGGACCTGTTCACCCTGCTGCGGCCCGGCGGGCGCCTGCTCAACCACGCGATCTCGCGCCGCCCGGGCACGCGCACGGCATTCTCGAAGACCTCGTTCATCGACCGGTACGTCTTCCCGGACGGCGAGCTCGAACCGATCGCGATGACCATCGAGGCGATCGAGGGCGCCGGGTTCGAGGTACGCGACGTCGAGTCGTTGCGCGAGCACTACGCGTTGACGCTGCGTGCCTGGGAGGCGAACCTGGAGAACGGGTGGGACGACGCCGTGCGGGCCACCAGCGCGGCGCGGGCCCGGATCTGGCGGCTCTACATGGCCGGCTCGGCGCTCGCGTTCGAGTCGAACCGGATCGGGGTGAACCAGGTGCTCGCGGTCAAGCCCGGTCACGCCGGAGCGAGCGGCATGCCCGCTACCCGCGCCGATCTGCTGGGGCGCTAG
>DAITQD010000051.1:15259-17125 GCA_036833255.1 Jatrophihabitantaceae bacterium | reverse complement strand
CATCGCCCGTCCTGCCATCGCCCGTCCTGCCATCGCCCGTCCTGCCATCGCCCGTCCTGCCATCGCCCGTTTCCGCCGCGGGCGGCGACCCGTTCGCGTCGTTGCCCCGGCTGCACCCGTTCACCGACTTCGAGCTCGACCCGATCCAGAGTGCACCCGACGAGGATGCCTACGCCGGCCGGCGCCGTCACGGCAACACCGATACCGACACCGACGCTGACACCGACGAGCCAAGCACTGCCCGCCATGCGAGCGTGGCCACCGCCGGCCGCGCCGGGCGTCGTCGGCGCTCGTCCGACACGGACGACGACGTTCTCGCGCGCATCCTGCTGCGCGAGGGCGTTCGCTAGCGCAACGCCTGGTCGAGGATCCGGGCCCACTGGCGCGCGATTCGGTCCCGACGTGCGCCGTCGTCGGTGAGCAGGTTCGCCAGGCCGAGACCCCGAGCCAGGTCGAGCGTGGCCTGCACCGTCTCGCGCACCCCCGGCTCGCGTTCGTCGACGCCGAGCAGCTCGACAACGACGCGGTGGATTTCACGCCCGATGCGAGCCTCGAGCGGGATCATCTGCTCCCGTAGCTGGGGTTCGGCGGCCGCGGCGACCCACAGCGCCAACGCGGCCCGGAAGACCGTCCCGGTGAACAGGCTCATGACGAGCTCGACGACGGCGGCGGTGTCCGGGCTCTCGCCGCCGGGCAACTCGGCCAGCTCGCGCTTCATCTCGTTGGCCCGCACCTGGCTGACATGCTCGAGCGCGGCGGTGAACAGCGACTCCCGCGTCGGGAAGTGGTGCTGCGCGGCGCCGCGCGAGACCCCGGCCCGTTCGGCAACGACGGCCACCGTGCTGGCCGTCCAGCCGAGCTCCGCCAGGCAGGCGATCGCCGCCTCCAGCAGCCGCGCGCGGGTCGCCCGGCTGCGGTCCTGCTGCGGCTCACGCGCGGGCGCGCTGGTCATTCCGACGGTGCCCAGCTGGGTGGGCGGCGCTGCAGGAAGGCGGTCATCCCCTCGCGGGCCTCGTCGGAACTGAAGAGCCGCGCGGACTGCGCCTGCACCTGCTCGGCGCGCTGCTCGAACGCGGCCAGCGTGGCACGGGTCGTCAGCGGCTTGGTCTCGGCGAGCCCTTGCGGAGAGCAGGCGCGCAGCGCGTCGGCAATCGCCGCGATCTCGGCGTCCAGATCCTGGACGGCCGCAGTGATCAGCCCGGTCGCGGCGGCGGTCGCCGCGTCGAACTTCTCACCGGTGAGGTAGTAGCGAGCCGCGGCCCGCTCGCTCATCCGGCCCAGCGTCGTCAGCGAGATGATCGCCGGCGCGAGGCCGAGGCGAACCTCGGTGAACGCGAATGACGACGTCGGCCCGGCGACCGCGACGTCGCAGGCGCCCACGATTCCGAGCCCGCCCGCCCGCACGTTGCCGTCGATGCGGGCGATCACCGGCTTGGGCAGCTCAATGATCACGCGCAGCATCGCCAGCATGCGCAGCGTGCCCTGTGCCGGACCGCCCTCGGCCGCAGACTCCTTCAGGTCGGCGCCCGAACAGAACGTCGTGCCGGTGTGGGTGAGCACGACGGCACGCACTGCACCGTCGGCGGCGGCCGTCTGCAGGTGCGCCGACACCTCGCCGACGAGCCGCGCCGAGAGGGCGTTGCGGTTGTCGGGCGAGTCGAGCGTGACGGTCGCGATCGCGCGATCGACGGCGTAGTGCACGAGTTCATTCACGGGCACACCCTCTCGGCATCATTCGTTGATCAACAGCGGGTAATGGCTGCCAGGGCGACCAAGTGCTGCTGTTGATCAACGGGTGGACGAGCGTCATCAGTACGACCTCGGCAGGCCGAGGCTGAACTGCGCCACGAAGTTCAGGATCATCTC
>DAITQD010000051.1:0-15159 GCA_036833255.1 Jatrophihabitantaceae bacterium | reverse complement strand
AGTACGACCTCGGCAGGCCGAGGCTGAACTGCGCCACGAAGTTCAGGATCATCTCCCGGCTGACGGGTGCCACCCGGCCGACGCGTGCAGTTGCGAGCAGAGCACCCAGGCCGTACTCACTCGCGAAGCCGTTGCCGCCGAGGGTTTGGACGGCCTGGTCGACAGCACGCACGGCCACCTCCGCGGCCGCGTACTTCGCCATGTTCGAAGCTTCGCCGTCGGCCTCGCCGTCTGAGCCGTCGCCGCCGCCGTCGTACAGCGTCGCGGCCTTCTGCATCATCAGCTTGGCTTGCTCAAGTTCGATCTTCACCTGCGCGAGTGGGTGTGCGAGCCCCTGGTGCGAGCCGATCGGCGCACCCCACACAACCCGTTCCTTCGCGTACGCGACGGCCTTGTCCAGCGCGTAGCGGGCGATGCCGATCGACAGTGCAGCGGCCATGATCCGCTCCGGATTGAGGCCCGCGAACAGCTGCGCCAGGGCGGCATCCTCCTGGCCGATCAGCGCATCGGCCGGCAGCCGCACATCGTCCATGAACAGCAGGAACTGCTTGTCTGTCGAGGTGATGTCCATCTCGATCGCGCGGTACTCGAAGCCGGGGGAGTCAGTGGGCATCGCGAACAGTACCGGCTTCAGCCGGCCTTGTCGGCTGTGCTCGTCTGCGGCCCGGCCGACAATGAGCACGGCCTCGGCACGGTCCACGCCACTGATGTAGATCTTGCGACCGGTGAGCAGCCAGTCGTCGCCGTCGCGGCGCGCGGTCGTGGTGATGTTGTGCGAGTTCGAGCCGGCGTCGGGCTCGGTGATCCCGAAGGCCATGATGACCGAGCCGTCGGCGATTCCCGGCAGCCAGCGCTGCTTCTGCTCGTCGGTGCCGAAGCGGCCGATCACGGTGCCGCAGATTGCCGGCGAGACGACCATCATCAACTGGCTGCAGCCCGCTGCGGTCAGCTCCTCGAGTACCAGCGCGAGGTCGTACATGCCGCCGCCCCCGCCGCCGTACTCCTCGGGCAGGTTGACGCCCAGGAAGCCGAGCTTGCCGGCCTCGAGCCAGAGCTCGTCGGTGGGCTCGCCGGACTTGACCTTGGCCCGGGTGTAGTTGAAGCCGTAGCGGGCGCCCAGCTCGGCCACGGCCTTGCGCAGCGCCTGCTGCTCCTGGGTCTCGCTGAAGTTCATTCGGCCTCCTCGATATGGACGACGGCGAGAATCTCGCCGACCTCAACCTGCTGTCCCATGAGCACCGGCAGTTCGCTGATGACGCCCGCAGCGGGGGCGTTGATCTGGTGCTGCATCTTCATGGCTTCGAGCCACAGGATCGGTTGGCCGGCCGTGACTACGTCGCCGACGCTGGCGGCGATGCGCACCACCGAGCCCGGCATCGGCGCCAGCAAGGAGCCGGGCGTGACCTGGTCGGCGGGGTCGGGGAATGTCTCGACGGCCGTGAACCGCACGCAACCAAACGCCGAATCGACGTAGACCTCGGTGCCGTAGCGGGCCACCCTGAATGCCCGCCGCACGCGGCCGTGATCGAGCACTACGTCGGTAGGTCCGGCCGAGATCAGCCCGACGCCGTCGAAGCCGTTGGCCGTCAGGCCGCCACGGGTGCACCGGTAGGCCACCTCGTGCTTGCCGCTCGGGCCGTCGAGGTCGACGCGCTGAGGTTGGCTGACGACGTTGCGCCAACCGCTGGGGATGCCGCCGAGCACGCGGGCACTTGCCCGCGCCGCCGCGTCGCCGGCGAGCGCGGCGGCGAGCGCGGAGAGGGCCTCGGCCTCCGCGCCGGCCAGGGGAGCAGCGAGGACGTCCAGGCCGTGCTTGTCGAAAAACGCCGTGTCGGTCTCTCCGGCGAGGAATGCCTTGTGGCGTAGGACGTTCACCAGCAGGTCTCGGTTCGTGGCGAGCCCGTGGATCGTGGCGCGTTCGAGGGCGTTGGCCAGCGTGCGCGCCGCTTGCATGCGCGTCGGCGCCCAGCTGATGACCTTCGCGAGAATTGGGTCGTAGTGGATGCCGACGACCGAGCCGTCGTGCACGCCGCTGTCGAGCCGGATCCCGGAGGAGGCCGCACCCGGGGTCGCGAACTGCCTGTCAGCGCCGGCGACCGTGAAGCGGTGCAGCGTGCCGCTCTGGGGGGCCCAGCCCGCGGCCGGATCCTCGGCGTACAGGCGGGCCTCGATCGAGTGTCCTTGGGTGGCCGGGGGTTCGGGGGCGAGGCGCCCGCCGTCGGCGACGTGCAGTTGCAGCGCGACCAGGTCCAAGCCGGTCGTGCACTCGGTGACCGGATGCTCGACCTGCAGGCGGGTGTTCATCTCGAGGAAGAAGAACCTCCCGTCGTCGTCGGCGAGGAACTCGACGGTACCGGCGCCGAGGTAAGTGACCGCCTTGGTGGCGGCGCGGGCGGCGGCGAAGAGCCGCTCGCGCATGCCGTCGATGCGCTCGACGAGCGGTGACGGCGCCTCCTCGACGACCTTCTGGTGCCTGCGCTGGATCGAGCACTCGCGGTCACCGAGCGTCCACACCGTGCCATGGATGTCGGCCATCACCTGCACCTCGATGTGCCGTCCGGTAACGATGTAGGGCTCGCAGAAGACCGTCGGGTCACCGAACGCGGAGGCCGCCTCCGCTTGGGCGAGCTCGACCTCGCGGGGCAGGTCGGCGAGATCGCGGACGACGCGCATCCCCCTGCCACCGCCACCCGCGGACGCCTTGATGAGGATGGGCAGCTCGGCCGCGGTGACGGTGTCGGGCGGCAGGTTGTCGAATACCGGGACGCCGGCCGCGGCCATCAGCCGCTTGGACTCGATCTTGCTACCCAAGGCGTCGATCGCCTCCGGTGGCGGCCCGATCCAGACGAGCCCGGCCTCGACCACGGCGCGGGCGAAGGCCGCGTTCTCGGACAGGAAGCCGTACCCGGGATGCACCGCGTCGGCTCCGGCGCGGTGAGCCGCAGCGATGAGCAGATCGGCGCGCAGGTACGTCTGGCCCGGTGCGCTGCCCGGCAGGTGCACGGCCGCGTCGGCCTCGACCACGTGCGGGGCGTCGGCGTCGGCGTCGGAGTAGACGGCGACGGTGCCGACGCCGAGGACCCGACAGGTGCGCAACACCCGGCGCGCGATCTCGCCGCGGTTGGCCACCAGCACCGACGTGATCACAGCCGGAACACCCCGTAACCGGCGGCGCCGTTCACCGGCGCGGTGTGGATGGCCGACAGCGTGATGCCGAGCACCGTGCGGGTGTCACGCGGGTCGATGATCCCGTCGTCGTAGAGCCGCCCGGACAGGAACGGGGCCAGCGACTCGGCCTCGATCTGCGCCTCGACGTACTCGCGCATCGTCGCGTCGCCCTGTTCGTCATACACCTGCCCGCGTCCCTCGGCCGCCTGGCGGGCGACGATCGACAGCACGCCGGCCAGTTGCGCCGGGCCCATCACCGCCGACTTCGCGTTCGGCCAGGTGAACAGGAACCGCGGAGCGTAGGCGCGTCCACACATGCCGTAGTTGCCGGCACCGTAGGACGCACCCATCGTCACGGTCAGGTGTGGCACGGTGGAGTTCGACACGGCGTTGATCATCAATGCGCCGTGCTTGATGATGCCGCCCTGCTCGTACTCCTTGCCGACCATGTAACCCGTCGTGTTCTGCAGGAAGATCAACGGGGTGTCGGCGCGGTTGGCTAGCTGGATGAACTGCGCCGCCTTCTGCGCCTCCTGACTGAACAGCACGCCGCGCGCATTCGCCAGGATCCCGATCGGATAGCCGTGCAGCGTTGCCCATCCGGTGACCAGACTGGCGCCGTACAGGGGTTTGAACTCGTCGAAATCCGAGCCGTCGACGATGCGGGCGATGACCTCGCGCGGGTCGAATGGCGTCTTGAGTTCGGTCGGGACGAGCCCGAGCAGTTCCTCCTCATCGTGGATCGGCGGCAGCGGATCGGGCTTGGGTGTTGCGCCCTGCTTGTGCCAGTTGAGCCGGCCGACAATCTGGCGGCCGATGCGGATCGCGTCGTGCTCGTCCACGGCGAAGTAGTCGGCAAGTCCGGAGGTACGCGCGTGCATCTCGGCGCCGCCGAGGGATTCGTCGTCGGACTCCTCGCCGGTGGCCATCTTGACGAGCGGCGGACCGGCCAGGAAGACCTTGGCCCGCTCCTTGACCATCACCACGTAGTCGGACATGCCCGGGATGTAAGCGCCGCCGGCGGTCGAGTTGCCGAAGACGAGAGCGATCGTGGGGATGCCGGCGGCCGACATCCGGGTCAGGTCGCGGAAGATCTGCCCGCCCGGGATGAAGATCTCCTTCTGCGTCGGCAGGTCCGCGCCCCCGGACTCGACCATGCCGATCACCGGCAGCCGGTTCTGGATCGCGATCTCGCTGGCACGCAGCGTCTTGCGCAGCGTCCAGGGGTTGCTCGCCCCGCCGCGCACCGTCGGGTCGGACGCGTTGATCACGCACTCGACGCCGTTCACGACGCCGATGCCCGTGACGACGCTGGCGCCGACCGGGAAGTCGCTGCCCCACGCCGCGAGCGGTGAGAACTCGAGGAACGATGCGCCGGGATCGAGCAGCAACTCGATGCGCTCGCGGGCGAGCAGCTTGCCACGCTGGTGGTGGCGCGCCACGTACTTCTCGCCGCCGCCGGCCACGGCCTTGGCCTGCTCGGCGTCCAGCTCGCCCAGTATGGCCAGCATCGCCTCCCGGTTGGCCGCGTACTCGGCTGTGGTGACGTCCAGCGTGGACTTGAGCGCGCTCACCTACCAGCCCCCGTCCCGCTTTGACCCCGCGAGCGTCGCTGGGCGGGCTCAGTTACGACCATGGCGGGGTCAAAGGCGGTCATGACGTGTAGCCCAGGAGCTTGGCGGACAGGCCGGTCAGGATCTCGTCGGTGCCGCCGCCGATGCCGAGGATGCGCATGTCGCGGTACTGCCGCTCCACCTCGGACTCGCGCATATAACCCATCCCGCCGTGCAGTTGCACCGCCCGGTCGACGACCCACATGCCGGCCTCGACGGCGGTGTTCTTCGCGAAGCAGGCCTCCTTGACGAGGTTGTCCTCGCCTGCCGCGGCCCGTTGCGCGACGTGGCGGGTGTAGACGCGCGCGACTTCTACCCGTCGCGCCATCTCGGCCAGCGTGTGCTGCACGGTCTGCCTGCTGATCAGCGGACGCCCGAACGTCTCGCGCAGCCGGCACCACTCCACAGTGAGATCCAGGGAGCGCTGCGCGCTCGAATAGGCCTGCACGGCAAGGCCGATCCGCTCGCTGACGAAGTTCTGCGCGATCTGCACGAAGCCGCTGTTCTCGGCGCCGACCAGGTTCGCGGCGGGCACGCGCACGTCGGCGAAGGTGAGCTCGGCGGTGTCGGAGCACAACCAGCCCATCTTCTCCAGCTTGCGCGACACGCTGAACCCGGGCGTGCCCTTCTCGATCACCAGCAGCGAGATGCCGTGCGCGCCGGCGTCGCTCGTGCGCACCGCGGTTACCACGAAGTCCGCGCGCACACCGGAGGTGATGTAGGTCTTGGCACCGCTGACGACGTACTCGTCGCCGTCCCGCTTGGCGGTGGTGCGGATGCCCGCGACGTCCGAGCCGCCGTCGGGTTCGGTCACGGCGAGCGAACCGATCAGTTCGCCCGCGATGGTGGGGCGGACCCAGCGGTCAATCTGCGCGGCGTCACCCGCGGCGACGAGGTGCGGCAGCGCGATGCCGGACGTGAACAGACTGGCGAACAGACCGCCCGCGCCGCCCGCGTAGTGCACCTCCTCGGCGAGGGTCAGCGCGTCGATCGCGTCGCCGCCACCGCCACCGACGTTCTCGGGGTAGGGCAGGCCGATCAGGCCGAGTTCCGCGGCGCGCTTGTGCAGCGAGCGCGGCAGCTCGCCTGCGCGCTCCCAGCCGTCCTGATGCGGCAGCACGTCGTGCTGCACGAAGCGCCGGATCGTCGCGCGCAGGGCCTGCCGCTCGGGCGTCGCGAACAGGTCGATCACAGCAGTACCTCCGGGACGTCCACCTTCCGCGAGCCCAGCCACTCGCCGACTGCCTTGGCCTGCGGGTCATGGCGCGCGTTGGACGCGACGCCCTCGCCGAGCAGTCCCTCGATGACGAAGTTCAGGGCCCGCAGGTTCGGCAGCACGTGCCGCGTCACCCGCAACGGTGCCGTCTCCGGAAGCAGTTGGTGGAAAAGCTCGACCGTCAGCATGTTGGCCAACCAGCCCCACGCCTCGTCACTCGGCGCCCACACACCGACGTTGGCGTCTGCTCCCTTGTCGCCGCTGCGGGTGCCTACGAACAAGCCGAGCGGCAGGCGCGTCGTCGGTCCGTTCGCCGGCGGCGGCGGCAGTGACGGCTGCGGAACCTCCTGCAGCACAAGGGTTTGCGGCGACCGCGCGATGCCGACGCGGGTTCCGTCCGGCAGCACCGCGATGTGCGGAACGAGCGCCGCATCGACGTAGGCAGCGGTGAACACCCCGTACGGCGACGCCTCACCGGGCGGCGCCGTGACATGGAAGCCGGGGTAACTGCCCAGCGCCAGCTCGATCGCCAGGCTCGAGAAAGCGCGGCCGATCTTCTTCGGATCGGGACCGCGGACCACGCAGTGCAGGAGCGCAGCGGCCTCCTCCTGCACGGGCGAGTCGGCATGGTTGGTGTGCGCGAGCGTCCACGTCGCGTCGAGGTGGGCGAGCTGCTTGCGGACCGTCGCTGCCTTGTAGTCGACGTGGTTCCCGGTCAAGACGAATGTCACCTCGTTGCGGAAGCCGCCGAGCGTGTTGAGGCCGACCTTGAGCGTCGGCGGGGGAGCCTCGCCGCGCACGCCACCGATTCGCACCCGGTCCGGGCCGTCCTGCGTCAGCGCGATCGTGTCGAAGCGGGCCGTGACGTCGGGGCCGGCGTAGCGCGGGCCGCCGATCTCGTAAAGCAGCTGCGCGGTGACCGTCCCGACGGTGACGACGCCGTCGGTGCCGGCGTGCTTGGTGATGACGCTGCTGCCGTCCGCATGCACCTCGGCGATCGGGAAGCCGGGGTGACCTAGGTCGTCCTCGATCTCCTCACGGAAGAACGAGTAGTTACCCCCGGTGGCCTGGGTCCCGCATTCGATGACGTGCCCGGCGGCGACCGCACCGGCGAGCGCGTCGTAGTCCGTGTTCGCCCAGCCGAAGTGCGCGGCGGCCGGCCCGACCACGAGCGAGGCGTCCGTGACCCGCCCGGTGACGACGACGTCCGCCCCCGCGCGCAGGCACCGGGTGATGCCCCACGCGCCGAGGTAGGCGTTGGCGGCCAGCGGACCGCCCAAGCCGAGTTCGGCTGCGCGTGCCTGCAGGTCATCGCCTTCGACGTGGGCGACCGCGGCGTCCAGGCCCAGCCCCGCGGCCAACTCGCGCACGGCCGCCGCGAGCCCGGCCGGGTTGAGGCCCCCCGCATTCGTGACGATCTTCACGCCGCGCTCGAGTGCCGTCCCGAGCGCGTTCTCCATCTGGCGCAGGAACGTCTTGGCATAGCCCAGGCTCGGATCCTTCAGCCGGTCGCGGCCGAGGATGAGCATGGTCAGCTCGGCGAGGTAGTCGCCGGTGAGGACGTCCAGCGGGCCGTCGGTGAGCATCTCGTGCATGGCCGCGGCACGGTCGCCATAGAAGCCCGACGCGTTGCCGATCCGGATCGGCGCCGTCATGACGCCGCTGCCGGTCCGCGGCCGGTGCCGGGCGGTCCCGCGAAGGCCTGCGCGATGCCCAGCCATTCGTCGGCCTCGGCGCCCTCGGCCCTGAGCGCGAGGTCGCTGCGGTGCCGGCGCTGGGTGACGAGCCAGCAGAAGTCCAGCGCGGGTCCGGTGACGCGCTGAGCCGCAGCGGCGGGCCCCCACGCCCACAGCTCACCGTCCGGAGCGCTCAACTCGACGCGGAACTGCTCGGCCGGGACGCGACGCCCGTTGAGGAGATAGGCGAAATCGCGGGTGCGGGCGCCGATATGCGCCACGTGCCGCAGGCGGGCAGTGGGGGCGCGGGCCAGGCCGAGGGTGTCGGCGACGTCCTGGCCGTGCGCCCACGTCTCCATCAAGCGGGCGGTGGCCATCGACGCCGCGCTCATCGGCGGTCCGAACCACGCCAGCTTCGTGCCGTCGGGCACCGCTGCCAGCGCCGTGACGAGGGCCACCCGCCCGCTGCGCCAACTGGCCAGTAGTTCGGCCGGCGGCTGGGTGGCGCGCTCGGCCGCGGCGCGGTCGACGAAGCCGCCGACGTCGCTCAGCGCCTTCTGAACCTCGCGCTGGAACTCCGCGGGGTCTGTCACCGCGAGCGCTGCCACGTCGTCGGTCCAGGCGAGGTGCGCGATCTGGTGGGCGATCGTCCAGCCCGCTGACGGGGTCGCGCGGGCCCACTCGGACTCAGCCAGCGTCGCGACGACGGCGTCGAGTTCGTCGTATTCCGCGGTGAGGTCGGCGAGAACGGCGCTCAGGTCAGCCACGCGACCGAGCCTGACACGACCTCATGAATAAATCAATGACGCTTGCTTGTTTTGAACCCACTGTGATCAACTCGCCGTGGGTATGGCTGTGGGCACGTGGCCGGGATGTTGATCAACACGCCGTGGGCATGGCGGGTCCTCGAGCGGGTCATTCAGGAGGCGTCGAACGGCCAGCCAGTCTCTTTCGTGGCCCGTGTCTGCTGGGCGTGGGCATGCAGATTGGCGGCCGTGCTCGCGACAACCTGCTCGACGTCCACACCGGTCTGGTCGGCGAGCAGGTAGACGCCATAAGCGAGTTCGCCGAGCCGCGTCGGCCAGGTGGGCCCCGGCCGGAACGGCCGCCGGCCGCGCTCGGTGGTCGCCGTGACCGTCGCGCTCAGCGAACCGAGCAGGGTCTGCAGCTCGAGCAACAGGGTGGGGACAGGGGCGTGCAGATCGGCTGCGTCGGCGCTCTGGGCAACGGCCTGTTGAACCTCACCGCTCACGCCCGTGCTCGCTTCGCTGCGGGACCGCGCGACGCTCCGCGCTCGCGGTGCTCATCGGTTCGTTCGCTGCGTTCACTCACCACCAGAACCTAGCCGATCGAGCCCAGTACGCTTGCCGCGATCCAGGTCCGCCGATCCGAGGACGCCGCCCGTGAGTACAGCGCGACCTGCTCGGCTGCGCGTCGGCATCGTCGGCGTGGGCCGGGTGGGGGCGGCACTCGGTGCGGCACTCGCCCGTGCCGGCCATCCGGTGGTGGCGGCAAGCGGCGTGTCCGCCGCGTCGCTGCGGCGCGCCGAACGGTTGCTGCCGGGCGTGCCGATCCTGGCGCCGGACGAGGTGGTCGCAGCGGCCGACTTCGTGCTGCTGGCGGTGCCCGACGACGTGCTGCGGCCGCTCGTCGCCGGCCTGGCCGCTACCGGCGCGTGGCGCGAGGGTCAGCTGGTCGGGCATACCTCGGGCGCGCAGGGGATCGGCGTGCTCGATCCGGCGGCGTCACGCGGCGTCCTGCCCTTGGCGCTGCATCCGGTCATGACCTTCGCCGGCCGTCCTGAGGACGTCGACCGCGTCGAGGGCGCGACGTTCGGTGTCACCGCGCCCGATGAACTGCGCCCGGTTGCCGAAGCACTGGTCGTCGAGATGGGTGGCGAGCCGGTGTGGGTGCCGGAGCTGGCGCGCCCGCTCTACCACGCGGCGCTCACTATCGGCTCGAATCACCTGGTGACGCTGGTGAACGACGCGTTGACGCTGCTCGACGGCGCCGCGGTCGAGCAGCCCGCCCGCCTGCTCGCGCCGCTGCTCAGCGCGTCGCTCGACAATGTGCTCCGCCTCGGCGACGCGGCGCTCACCGGGCCGGTGTCTCGCGGCGACATTGCGACGCTGGGCACGCACCTGCACACGCTCGCTGCCGACGCGCCCGACGTGCTCCCGTCCTACCTGGCGATGGCTCGCCGCACGGCCGAACGGGCGCACGCCACGGGCCGGTTGGGCGACAGCCAGTTCGCCGCGGTGATCGAGACGCTGGAGCGAGCATGACAACGGTTGTCCACTCGCGCGGCGAGTTCGTCGGCGCGCGCGACGACCTCGTCGGCCCGATCGGACTTGTGCCCACGATGGGAGCGCTGCACGCGGGGCACGTAGCGCTGATCGAAGCGGCCCGCGACCGGTGCGAGTCGGTGCTCGTGACGATCTTCGTCAACCCGCTGCAGTTCGGGCCGGCCGAGGATCTGGCGGTGTACCCGCGCACGCTCGCTGACGACGTCGCGATCTGCGAGCGCGCTGGGGCTGATGTGGTGTGGGCGCCTTCGGTCGCGGACGTCTATCCCGGCGGTCCCGCCCAGGTTCGCGTCGACCCCGGACCGCTGGGTGCGGAACTCGAGGGGGCCGTGCGCCCGACGCACTTCGCGGGCGTCCTCACGGTGGTGGCCAAACTGCTCAACCTGACCCGCCCGGCGCTCGCCTTCTTCGGTGAGAAGGACTTTCAGCAGCTGACGTTGATCCGGCGGATGGCCGCTGACCTCGAGCTCGGCGTGGGCATCCTGGGCGTGCCGACGGTGCGTGAAGCCGACGGGCTGGCGCTGTCCAGCCGCAACGCCTACCTCTCGCCGGACGAACGCCGTCAGGCCCTCGCGCTGTCGCGGGCGCTGCTGGCGGGCCGGGACGCGGCGCAGCTAGGTGCCGTTGCGGTGCTGGACGCGGGTTCCGCCGTCCTTGCCGCCGAACCAGGCGTCGGGGTGGACTACCTGGCGCTGCGCGGCGTCGATCTCGGGCCGGTGTCCACATCCGGCCCGGCGCGGCTGCTCGTGGCGGGCCGGGTCGGCGGCACCCGGCTGATCGACAACGTGGGGGTGGAGCTATGAGATTGCCGCGGCGGCTCGTCGCGCCGCCGCCCGGCTGGACCGCCGACGCCGACGTAGTCATTGTCGGCTCGGGCATCGCCGGACTGACCACCGCACTGCACATCGCGCGGCACTCCTCGCTGCGGGTAATGCTCGTGACGAAGGATGTTCTGGCGGCAGGCTCGACGCGGTGGGCGCAGGGCGGGATCGCCGCAGCACTGGGCGCCGAGGACTCACCCGAGCACCACTTCGTCGACACCGTCGTAGCAGGAGCCGGCGTCTGCGATGAGGCGGCAGTGCGCGTGCTCGTGCGCGAAGGCCCCGCCGCGGTAAGGGAACTGGCCCAGATCGGCGCTCGCTTCGACCGCACCCGTGACGGTGCGCTGTCGCTGACACGCGAGGGCGGCCACCGCCGCAACCGCATAGCGCATGCCGGCGGCGACGCGACCGGCGCCGAGATCGAACGCGCGCTGGTCACCCGAGTACTTGACGCCACCGACGTCGAGGTGGTCGAGCACGCGCTCGTGCTCGATCTGCTGCACGACGCCCACGGCGCGGTCGCGGGTCTGACGCTGCACGTCATGGGCGAGGGACAGCGCGACGGCGTCGGCGCGATCCGGGCCCGGGCGGTCGTGCTGGCGACCGGCGGCATCGGTCAGGTGTACGCCTCAACGACCAACCCGAGCGTCTCGACGGGCGACGGTGTTGCTGCGGCGCTGCGGGCCGGCGCGGTGGTCCGCGACCTGGAGTTCGTGCAGTTCCACCCCACGGTGACGTGGCTAGGGCCACGCTCGTGCGGTCAGCAGCCGCTGGTGAGCGAGGCGGTCCGCGGCGAGGGCGCGTTCCTCGTCGACGACACCGAAGTCCGCTTCATGCGCGGCCAGCACGAGCTCGAGGACCTCGCGCCGCGCGACGTCGTGGCGAAGGCCATCCTGCGCCGGATGCGCGAGACGGGCGCCGAGCACCTGTGGTTGGACGCGCGGGCATTCGGCGGCGAGAAATGGCGGGTGCGCTTCCCGACCATCCTCGCGACCCTGCTGTCGCTGGGGATCGACCCCGTGCACGAGCTGATTCCGGTCGTGCCCGCGTGCCACTACGCCAGCGGTGGTGTGCGCACCGACCTGAGTGGTGAGTCGTCGGTGCCGGGGCTGTTCGTCTGCGGCGAGACGGCGTGCACCGGGGTGCACGGCGCCAACCGCCTGGCGTCGAACTCGCTGCTCGAGGGGCTCGTCTTCGGCCATCGCATCGCCGACACCGTGGTCAGCCGTCTCGGCCAACCGGCGGCACCGGCGGGCGACACCGCCGGTGATCTCGCCGAATCGTCGGTCACGCACGGGTTGCTGAGTGACGACGCTCGTCCCGCGCTGCAACAGCTCATGTCGCGTCACGTCGGCGTGCTGCGCGACCTGAAGGGTCTCGACGAGGCCGACCGCGGGCTGAGCGAGCTCGCCGCGTCGGCCACCACGGACAGCGGCACCGAGAACTGGGAGGCGACGAACCTGCTCACGGTGGCCGCGGCGCTTGTCGCGGCCGCCCGGCTTCGTGAGGAGACCCGCGGCTCGCACTGGCGTGACGACTTCCCCGACCGCGACGATGGCAACTGGCGTGGCCACCTGGACACCACGCTCAGCGACGACGCGACCCTGCTCACCACGTTCGCGGCTTTGACCCCGCCATCGTCGCTGGCCGACCCGATTCGCGACGATGGCGGGGTCAAAGCCGGGGGGCCAAGCCATGACTGAGCTGGAGATCGCACCAGGACTGTCGCGGCACGTGGTGGCCGCAGTGGTCGCCGCCGCGTTGGACGAAGACCTCGGCGCGGCGGGTGACGTGACGACCACGGCCACCGTCGCCGCCACCGCGGTTGCCGCCGCGGATCTGGTCTCCCGCCATAACGGCGTCGTGGCCGGCCTGCCCGTCGCGGCCTACGTCTTCGAGACGGTCGGCCAGGGCCGCCTGCGCGTCGAGTTCGGCACGCAGGACGGCGCCCGCGTCACCGCCGGCGAGGTGCTCGCCACGGTCCGCGGCCCCGTGCGCGACGTGCTCACCGCCGAGCGCACCGCGCTGAACCTGCTCGGGCACCTCTCCGGCATCGCCACCCTGACGCGTACCTGGGTCGACGCGGTGGCCGGTACCGGGGCCGAGATCCGCGACACCCGCAAGACGCTGCCGGGCCTGCGCGCGCTGGAGAAGTATGCGGTGCGAATGGGCGGCGGCGTGAACCACCGCATGTCGCTCTCGGACGCGGCCCTCGTCAAGGACAACCACGTCGTGGCGGCAGGTGGTGTCGTCGCCGCCTTCGAGCTGGTCCGCGCGGCACATCCCGGGCTGGCGCTCGAGGTCGAGGTCGACACGGTCGAGCAGGCGCGCGCGGTCATCGACGCGGGCGCCGAGCTCGTCCTGCTCGACAACATGGCACCGGCGCAGCTGCGCGAGGTCGTCGCCTACGCCGCCGGCCGAGCGCGGCTCGAGGCATCCGGCGGCCTCACCCTCGCAGATGCGCGCGCGGTGGCCGAGTCCGGCGTCGACTACCTTGCAGTCGGCGCGCTCACGCACTCCGCGCCCGTTCTCGACATCGGGCTGGACATCGAGACAGGAAACCCATAGCGATGCTGCTCGCGATCGACATCGGCAACACCAACACGGTCCTCGGGGTCTTCGACGCCGAGAAGCTGGAACGCTCCTGGCGTATCAAGACCGATGCCCGGAGTACGGCTGACGAGCTGGCGCTGACGTTCCGTGGCCTGCTCACCGACCACAAGATCACCGGAATCGCGGCCTGCTCGACCGTCCCGGCCGCGCTACGCGAGCTTCGCGTGATGCTCGCCACCTACTACCCCGACCTGCCCACGGTGCTCGTCGAACCGGGCATTCGCACCGGCGTCAGCCTGCAGTACGACAACCCGAGGGAGATCGGCTCGGACCGCATCGTCAACACCCTCGCCGCACACCACCTCGTCGACGGCAGACCCGCCATCGTCGTCGACTTCGGCACGACGACGAACTTCGACGTCGTCAACGAGCGCGGTGACTTCCTGGGCGGCGCGCTCGCCCCGGGCATCGAGATCTCCCTCGACGCGCTGGCCGTGCGGGCCGCGCAACTGCGCGCAGTCGAGCTCGTCGCACCCACCCGAGGCCCGATCGGTAAGAGCACGGTCGAGGCGCTGCAGTCCGGCGTCGTCTACGGCTTCGCGGGTCAGGTCGACGGCTTGGTGCGCCGGCTCAGCGCCGCGCTGCACCCGCAGGATCCGGCCGCTGTCGAGGTGATCGCGACGGGCGGACTCGCGTCGCTGGTCATCGAGCACTGCGAGACAGTGACGCGCCACGAACCCGACCTCACCCTGCTCGGCCTGCGTCTCATGTACGACCGCAACACCTGACCGACGCCGGCGGCGGTATCACGCCGCGCGGCGGTAGCCTCCTCCCGGTACACAACTCGAGGGGGAGCCCATGCCACACGTCACCACCCACTACCGCGTCTACGTCGCCTCCGGACACCATCGCCAGCCGCGCAACGGCGTCACGTGGATCGAGCCGAACCCGCAGAGCGACGCCGAGGTCGTCCCGGGAACGACGATCACGCCCTACGCGCCACCGCAGCTGGCCTACCTCGCCGACGGCTCGTCCCAGGTCGCGACGTTCCTGTTCTGGAGCGCGACGGACGGCACGAACGGCCAGACGACGACGAACCAGACGCTGCATCAGACGGTCGACAGCACTCCGATGACGCTGACGGCGTGGTATCTGCCGCCGGGTGGGATCGGGAACGGCGGCTCCGGCTACATCGTCGACGCGTTCTCCGACGCCCTGGGTGACTTCGTCGACGACACGTTCGTCACGGTCGTGGGCGACGCCGCGCTGACCACCGAGGCCAATGTCGTCGGCATCGTGCCCACGACGACGGCGGAGACGCTCGTCGCGAACGGCAGCGTCCACACCGGTGAGTCCTTCGAACACTGGATCGGCGGGAACGCCAGCGGCGACCACGACACGCTCGCGACCGGCACGTCGGGGGTCGCGATCGCGACCTACCACCGCCAGTCGATCACCGTCCCGAAGACGCATGGCGGTAGCGAGGGCGTGATCATCCTGTTCGGCGTCATCCAGGACGGTGGCGGTGCGATCATCAGGATCGGCGGGCACGGTGGGCCGGTACCTGTCGGGCCGTGGGGCCCGTTCGCCGAGGCGGCCGCTCGGGTCGTCGCAGTCGGGTCGCTGTCGCATGGCATGCGCGGCGCCGCGGAGATCGCTCGCATCGCAGCTACCGACGCGATGGATGCGGCCAAGCAGCTCGGCGCGGCAGTGGAGCGCGGCGCCAAGGAGTGAGTGGCAGCGGAACCCCGGCGCGAACGTCATGCGCCGGGGTTCCGCATGCCGACCGTCGCGACACTAGGGTCG
>DAITQD010000050.1:0-17130 GCA_036833255.1 Jatrophihabitantaceae bacterium | reverse complement strand
AGCGACGCGCAGCAGAGCATGGGATTGACAGACACGTCCTAGGGCGTGTCTGTTAATCCCCGCTCGTTGCGGACCGGTCTGGACGCACGTAGATCCAGGCTCAGACCGGCAGGCCCAGCTCGGCCAAAATCGGGCGGTGATCGCTCGCGATCAGCACGTCGGGCCCGTCGAGCACGCGCGCCGAGCGAACCGTGATCCGCGGATCGACGAACACGCCGTCGATCCTCTGATGCGGATTGGTCGCTGTGGAGGTGAAGGCGCTGCCCGTGCCTGCGGTCGCGAAGGCGTCAAGACGCTGCTCGGTCAATGCCTGCCACAGCGCCGATCCGGGCTTGTCGTTGATGTCTCCGGCGACGACGGCGGGCACCTCGGCAGGGACGTGCCCGGCGATTGCCGCATGCAGTTCGCCGACGTGGCGCAGGCGGGGCTCGGCCTTGAGGTCGAGGTGGGTGCCCGCGACCGCGAAGGTCGAGCCGCGCAGCCGCAGCACAGCGATCGCGGTGCCGCGCTGGTGCAGTCCTGGGTCCTTGCTGAACGTCACGTCCACGGTCTTGACGACGTCTACGCCCAGCGTGGACATGATGAGGTTCGCGCCGGCCGGGCGTCCGCCGCTCACGACGACCAGGCCACTCGTCCGGGCGAGCGCGGCGCAGGTCGAGCGCCAGCGCAGCAAGCGGGGCGCCTCCTGGATGCAGACCACATCCGGTTCGGCGGAGCGGATGACCCGCGCCAGCGCCGCCCGGTCATCGCGCATCGACCGAACGTTGTAGCAGAGCAGTCGCAGCGTCGCCATGATCAGGCTCGGCGGCGGGCGATGTCGGCCGCGCCGACCAGTCCGGCGTCCGGGCCGAGCGCCGCCGGGACAATTGCGGCCGCCGGCCGGAAGCCGCGCCCGGTGAGCATGTGCGCGAACTCCTCGCGCGCCGGGCGCAGCAGCAACTCGCCCGCCTGGGACACCCCACCGCCGATCACGAAGATCGACGGGTCGAGCACCGCGGCCAGGTTCGCCAGCCCACGCCCGAGCCACCGACCCATCGCCGTGCAGATGGCCTCGGCGGCCGGATCTCCCTCAGCCGCGGCCGCGGTGACCACAGGGCCGGTCAGCTCGTCGACCGATCCGGCCAGCTCGATCAACCGCGCCGCCGCCATCGGTGACTCCTCGACGAGCTCCTGCGCATCCCGGGCCAGCGCCCGGCCTGAGGCGTACATCTCCCAGCAGCCCCGGTTGCCGCAGGCACACCGCCGGCCGTCGGGAACGAGGGTCATATGCCCGTACTCGCAGGCGATTCCGGACTCGCCACGATAGAGGACGCCGTCGATCACCAGTCCGCCGCCAATGCCCGTCCCGAGCGTCACGCAGACAACGAAGCGCTCCCCCTGGGCGGCGCCGAAGCGGTACTCGGCCCACGCGGCGGCGTTGGCGTCGTTCTCGACCACGAGCGGCAGCCTGATTCGCCCGCTGAGCGCCGCCCGCAGCGGTTCGTCTCGCCAGGCGAGATGCGGGGAGAACAACACAGTGGCGTAGTCGTTGGCGATCCAGCCCGCCGCTCCGACGCCGACCGCTGAGACCTGGTGTCGCGCCGCCAACGCGGCGACCACCTCGACGATGATGGCCTCCGTCTCCGCGACGTCGTGCCCGGGCGTGGCCCGCAGTTCTCGGTCGATGACGCGGCCCTGTTCGTCGACGACACCAGCCGCGACCTTCGTGCCGCCGATGTCGACACCGATGGAGAGAGGCACGAGGCCGCTCAGCTCTCGTCGCTCAGGTTGATCTTCTGTACCCGCGGCGCCGGTGACGGGCGGGGATGACGAGGCTGACCGGCCATGCCGCCGGCACTGGACGCCGCGTCGACCAGCGCACGCAGGGCAGCGGCAAGCGCAGTCCCGGCTTCGGCCACCCGTTCGGTGACCTCCGGGCGCTCGCCGCGCAGCACGGCCACGAACTGACACAGCGGACACCAGCGGCAGTCGCTGCCCGAGTGTCCCTGCGTCGGCTCGCCGAGGTTGCGCTCGGCCCAACCCTCTGCCCAGTCCTGCACCGACGACACGAACCGCAGCGCGTCCTCGACCCGCGGACGGGCTGCGCCCGTCTTGTCGGTGTCCGCCCCGTCGGCGCCCGCGCCGAAGAAATGCTCAGTCACTGGCGTCTCCCTCGCCCCGTCCCGCACGCTGCTGTTCCCGAGCGCCCGCGGCGCCAGGCCAGCGGGCGGGGTCGGGTGCGAAGCGCACCCGCAGCTCACCATCGTCGAAATCGCCGCCGGCGACCACGCACCTGCGCAATACACTCGGCAGGGTCAGCACCCGCCGGTTGCCGCCCACGGTGAGCACGAGGTCGTCGCCGGCGCGAGCGACGTCCACGGCCGACTTCGACGCCAACGGCAGCGCCATCCGCAACACGAACTCCTCGCCGACGGTGTCAATGTGCAGCAGTTCGCCTGCCGTACCGGCTGGTGCCGGATCCTCACCCGGCAGCTCGCCGTAGAGCGCGTCGGCGACCTCGCGCAGCGCGCCGGCCCCGACCGGTTCACCTGCGCGGTACGGCAACTCGCATACCGCTAGCCCCGCGAAGGACTCCCGGATGCCGACGAGTTGCGCCTGCTGGGCGCGAGCCCAGCCCTGCCGCCACTCGTCATCTCCCGCCGGGAACACCCGGTTGGCGATCACGAGATCCACGGCGTAGCCGTAGAGCGACAGCGCGGTGAACATCCGCCGCGCCTCGGCGACCACCACAGATTCTGGGGTGAGGACGAGCCGCACCGACGTCACGGCCGGATCGCCGAGCAGCTGACGCACCGCGGCGAGCTCGTCGTTGAGCTGGAGCAGCGCCTGGAAGATGTTGTCGGGCGGGATGACCTCGCCGCGGCCGAGCATCGCGGCGATCGGCCGCATGCCGCGCGCGAGGCGCCGATGGGCGGGAAAGACCTTCTGCAGGTACCACGACAGCGCCTCGGGCAGCGCCAGCAGCCGCAGCGTCTCGGCGGTCGGGGCGCAGTCGACGACGAGGACGTCCCAGTCGCCGGCGATCGCCAGCTCGCGCACGGCCAGCAGCGCGAGCACCTCGTCGACGCCCGGCAGCACGGTCAGCTCGTCGGCGGTGATCGGGTCGACGCCGCTGTGCGCAAGCATGTCGACGAGGAATCGCTGTACTTCGCGCCACGCGGCCTCGAAGCGGCCCTGGGTGTCGATCTGGACGGCCCACAGACTCGGCGCGACCTCGGTCGGCTCGCCGGTCAGCGGCACGGCCAGCGCATCGGACAGCGAGTGCGCGATGTCGGTCGAGAGCAGCAACGTCTTCACGCCGCGGTCGGCCAGGCGCAGCGCGGTGGCCGACGCGGTCGTTGTCTTGCCCACGCCGCCCTTGCCGGTGAACAGAACTATTCTCATACTCGCTCCACAAGATCTCGTCTCATGCTCGCTCCACAAGATGTCGCTCAGAATGCATCAGGCCCCCGACTCCACGCGCTTCTTGAGCTCCTTGAGCGCTGTGTCCATGACCACCCGCTCAGCCTTGCGTTTGAGCAGCCCGAGCATCGGGATGGCGAGATCGACCGTCAGCGAGTACGTGACCAGCGTGGCACCGTCGCCGTGTGGTTCGAGCACGTAGGACCCGTGCTGGGCCCGCATCATCTGACCCGACACGAGCTCCCATTCCACCCTGGTGTCGTCGCTCCACTTGTACTCGAGCTCGTAGTGGTCGCGGACCACACCTGCGTCAAGGGTGAACGCGACCCGCCGAGCGCGTCCGCCGGCGCCCTCTTCGAGGACCTCGGCCTTCTTCACCGAGCCGGTCCAGATTGGGTAGTTGGCGAAGTCGGCGATGACGGCCATGACCGACCCTGGGTCGGCATCGATCGTGATCGACTGCGTCGACTGGTCGGCCATTCCGCAGAGGCTACCGGGGTGCGGCGATCCTGGCGGTGCGGCCGGGATCGAGCTGATCGCCGAGCGCCCAGAACGCCGACTTGGCGCGGCGCCGGTGGAAATGGGTGAGCCGGGTCTGGCGGCGGCGGCCCATCCGGCGGCCGTCGGCCGCGTCCAGGCGCAGGATGTAATGCAGGACCACGCCGTCGAGTGCGGGCTCCAGCCAGACCTCCATCGAGCCGGACTCGCCCGAGGAGGTGGGGCGCACTGTCCAGCGCACACCCTTGTCACCACGTCTGTCCTCAGCGACGAGGTCGAGCTCGGGCCACCAACGACGCCAGTTGGCCGGTTCGGCCACGATCGCGGCCACGACGGCGGGAGGCGCGCAGATCCACGTCGAGTCGACGACGTCGATGGCCGGCATGCGCCCCAGGATCGCACGGGCGCGACGCCACGGCCGCGACGCCACGGTCGCGCACCCGGGGGTGACGAGCTACGGTGACCCCGGCTGCTGCGAAGGGCGGGGCGCTGAACAGGACCGAGAACGAAACAGCCTGAGAGGATGACAGACGAGTGCGCGAGTTGCATGTCGCCAGCAACGTCACGACCCTGACCGAGAACAACACCGCGGACTTCGCTTTCCAGAGTGCGGCGAACCGCCCCGAGCACGTAGCCCTGCGACGGCGTGTCGGCGGCGGGTGGCGTGACGTCACGGCCGCACAGTTCGCCGCCGAGGTCACCGAAATCGCGAAGGGGCTCCTCGCGGCGGGCATCCAGGCCGGCGACCGCGTCGCGGTGATGAGCAAGACCCGCTACGAGTGGACCGTCGCCGACTTCGCCCTGTTCACGGCTGGTGCGGTCGTCGTCCCGATCTACGAGACGTCCAGCGCCGAGCAGGTCGAGTGGATCCTGTCCGACTCGGGAGCAAAGGGCGCGTTCGTCGAGACGAGCGGACACGCCGAGATCGTCGAGTCGGTACGAGCCAACACCCCTGACCTGGCCCAGGTGTGGCAGTTCGACGGCGGCGCGATCGCGGCCCTGACTCGGTCCGGCAAGGACGTCAGCGACGAGGAGGTCACCAAGCGCCGCGAGTCGGTCGGTCTCGACGATCTGGCCTCGATCATCTACACCTCGGGCACCACCGGCCGTCCCAAGGGCTGCCAGCTCAACCACCGCAGCTTCGTCAGCGAGGTCGTCGAGCTACGCGACGGGCTCGGGGAGTTCCTCAACGAAGGCACCTCGACGCTGCTGTTCCTGCCGATAGCGCACGTCTTCGGTCGCACGATCGAGATCGGCGCGATCGCCGCGGGCTGCACGTTGGGCCACACCCCCGACGTCGCGAACCTGCTGGGCGACCTGGCGGAGTTCAAACCCACCTTCGTGCTCGCCGTTCCGCGCGTGTTCGAGAAGGTCTACAACAGCGCGAAGCAGCGGGCCCACGCCGCGGGCAAGGGCAAGATCTTCGACCGCGCCGAGAACGTCGCGATCGCGTTCAGCAAAGCGACGTCGGACGGCGCCACTCCCCGATTGAGCCTGAAGTTTCAGCACACGGTGTTCGACAAGCTGGTCTACGGCAAGCTGCGCGCGGCGCTCGGCGGCAACTGCGTCGCGGCGGTCTCGGGCGGGGCGCCACTGGGCACGCGGCTCGGCCACTTCTTCCGCGGCGTCGGTGTGACGATCTACGAGGGCTACGGACTCACCGAGACGACCGCCGGCGTCACCGTGAACCGGCCCGAAGCGCTCAGGGTAGGGACGGTCGGCCGGCCGGTCGGCGGTGTCGGCGTGCGAGTCGCCGACGACGGCGAGCTGCTGTTCCAGTCGCCGCTGGTGTTCGTGGGCTACTGGCGCAACGAGGCCGCCACGCATGAGGCGATCGACGCCGACGGCTGGTTCCACACCGGCGACATCGGCGAGATCGATGACGACGGTTTCGTGCGGATCACCGGCCGCAAGAAGGAACTCATCGTGACCGCGGCCGGCAAGAACGTCGCGCCGGCGGTGCTCGAGGACCGGGTCCGTGCGCACTCGCTGATCAGCCAATGCCTCGTCGTAGGCGACCAGAAGCCATTCATCGCGGCCCTGATCACGCTCGACCCTGAGTCGTTCCCGACGTGGCTGGAGCGCAACGGCATGCCGGACTCGACGAGCATCGCCGACGTCGTCGACGATCCGAAGCTGCACGACGACGTGCAGCGCGCGATCGATGACGCGAACAAGGCAGTCAGCAAGGCCGAGTCGATCCGCAGGTTCGCCATCCTCGCCGACGACTGGACGGAAGCGGGCGGGCAACTGACCCCGTCGTTGAAGCTCAAACGCAACGTCGTGCACACCGAGTTCGCCGAGCAGATCGCTGATCTCTATAGCTGATCCCGGCCGCACCGCCACGCGAGTGGTCAGTGAGGCGTCGAGTGGTTATAGGTGACCACTCGCTGCGTAAGTGACCACTCGGCGAGCGCTCAACCCTGCAGCATCTCGGTGAGGTGGCCTGCGACCACGGTCCACGGCCATTCGCGCTCGACCCAGGCCCGCCCCGCGACGCCCATCCGGGCACGCAGGTCGCCATCGTGGAGCAGCGTGATCAGCCGCCGCGCGACGGCGTGTTCGTCGCGGCCGTCAACCACGTAACCGGTTTCCCCCTCGCGCACCGCATCGGGCGCTCCGCCGGAGTCACCGGCCAGCACGGGCAGGCCGGTTGCAGAGGCCTCGAGGTAGACGACGCCGAGGCCCTCGACGTCCATCCCGGCGCGGCGGGTACGACACGGCATCGCGAAGACGTCGCCGGCGGCGTAGTGCGCGGGCAGTTCGGCGCGCGGGACGGCTCCGGTCAGCACCACGTGCTGCGCCACGCCGGCCCGGCGCGCGATGGCCGCGACCTCGTCCTGGTAGGGCCCCGTGCCCACCAGCAGCAGCGCGGCATCGGGCACCGCCGCCCTGATCGCCGGCAGGGCGCGCACCAGCGTGTCCTGGCCCTTGCGTGGGACGAGCCGGGACACGCACACGATCACCGCTCGACCGCTCAGGCCGTACCGGGCGCGTACCGCCGATCCGTCGATTCCCGGGTGAAACGTCTCGATGTCGACCCCAGGTGTGAGCCGGCGCAGCGTCGCGTGCGGGCCGAAAGCCCCGTCCAGCCGCCGCCGGGTGTACTCGCCCAAGTAGGTGATGACGTCGCAGGTGCGGCCGATCCGGCGCAGCGCCTGTCGGCCGGCGGGCAGCATCGCCCAGCCGACCTCGTGCCCGTGGGTCGAGGCGACGATCCGCTGCGCACCCGCAGCCCGCAGCGCCGGCGCGAGCAGGCCGAGCGGGGCTGACGCGCCGAACCAGGCCGCCGTGCAGTCGTGGGCGCGCAGGGTGGCGACCACGCGGCGCCGCGCCAACGGGGTCGGTAACAAGAGCCCGGTGCCGTGGCGCACGACCGGGAAAGGCTGCCCGGCGTCGAACTCCACGGACCCGCCGTGATCGGAGGCATAGACGACCACCGAGCCCTCGGGTTGGCCCACCGCCAACTGGTGCACGAAGGACTGGATGCCGCCCTGTCGCGGCGGGAAGTCGTTGGTGACGATGAGCGTGCGCCTCACCCGAGTTGCTCCCTGAGGTAGTCGCGCCACTGCCCGGTGAAGGTGGGCGCGGACTCGTGCAGCAACCGATGCAGGGCGAGCGCGACAGCTGTCCCCGGTGCGTCGGGCGACGCGCCGACGAGCCGATAGAAGCTCACCAGGCCGGCCTGACCGGCGCGGGCCGCGATGAGCCGGCAGGCCAGCCAGGACTGCTCGTACACCTGCGGCAAGCGGGTGCCGCCCGGCGCGAACTCGGCGTCGGTCGGCAGCGCGGTGGGCAGCCGGCCGTGCGCGACTTCCGTGCGCAGTTCGCTCGCCGCGACAGGCACCGGCTGAGCGCTGCCGAGGTTGCCCACGTAGTCGGCGAATCCCTCGACCAGCCAGCGTGGCGACGACGGCCCGGTGCTCCCCCCGCTCGCGATGTGGGTGATCTCGTGCTGGACGACGATGCGAAGCCCGGTCGGCGTCAGCAGGGCGAGGGCGTGCGGGTTCAGCACGAGCCGCTGCCCGTACTGCGCGCCATGGGCTGGGTCCTGCGCGTCGAAGACGGTCTCGGCCGAGACGTCGGTGAGCGCGGTGCCCTGACCGACCAGCGCGCTCAGCTCCTGGTCCGACGCCGGCACCAGCACCGCGACCTGCCGTGCCCAGCCCGTCCCCCACACGCCGGTCACGACCGGCACCGCCGCGTCGACGGCGGCGGCGAGCCGCGGGAGTTCCGCCGCGTCCTGTGGGTGCCCGAGTACCAAGCTCGACGCACCGCGCGCAGCGATGAGCGGACCGTAGTCCCACGGCCCGGTCCAGCTCACCCCGCCCAGCTGCGCCATGTCGTCGTCCCCGGCCACGTAGACGTGCCCGTGCCGCTGCGCGAACGTCCACCACAGGTCGTGCGCGGTCGGCTGCGGATCGACGAACTTCAGTGCGTAGGACAGCGACAGGTGGGCGATCAGCACCGCGGCACCGAGGCGTTTCGCAGCGGCCGCGGTCGCCGTAGGATCGGTGACCGGCGAGCTGAGGGCGTAGCGCCAGCTCTGCAATGGCACCCCGGCGAGGCCGGCAATCTCGGCCTGCTGGCGCTGCCGGAAGTTCGCCGCCGCAGCAGCGCTATCGACGTCGGCGAGGAATTGCGCGGCCGAACGTCCCAGCACCGCGTCGGCGTGGCGGGCCAGCACCGCCGTCACCTGCGCGAGTGTGGGCGCACCGGCACCCGAACCCAGCGTCGGGCCCGACGTCGCCGGCTTGCCGACGGATCCCCCGCACCCGGCGAGCAGGCACGCGAAGACGACGACAGCCGCGCACCTGATGCGCGGCCGCCGTCGGTATCGCTGTCGCCACCGGGCGACCGGCCGCCGGGTGGTCACGCTCTAGTAATAGCTCAATGCTCGCCCGCTTGCGTCGCTCGGCCCTCAGGGCAGCCGGGTCGCGCCGGTGGCGCTGTCGCCGAAAGCGTTCACCGGCACAACGGAGACGTTCTCACCGGACTGCGGCGCGGACACCATCATGCCGTCGCCGATGTAGATGGCGACATGCCCGATCGGCTGGTAGAAGAAGACCAGGTCGCCGACCTGCAGTTGGTCCAGCGAGACGTGGGTGCCGTAGTTGTACTGGTCCTCGGCCGAATGCGGCAGCGCGACACCTACCGTCGCCCACGAGGCCATCGTCAGACCCGAGCAGTCGTAGGAGTCCGGTCCGGCAGCACCAAAGACGTAGGGCTTGCCGACCTGGTCCAACGCGAACTGGACGGCGCCCCGCGCCAACTTGGACACGCCGGGCGCTAGGGGGGCCTTCAGCGCGACCGTGGCTGACACGACGGCGGCCTTGGGGACAGTCGGGTTGATGGACCGCTGGAAGGCGGCCCGCTGCGCGGAGGTCAGCGTGGCGAGCAACGTCGTGTACTTGTCGACTTGCTTCTGGACAGTGTTCTTCTTCTTGGCCAGCGCGTCGCGCTTGGTCGTCGCGCTCGTCAACAATACCGATGCCTGGTGCTGCGCCGACTTGGCCGCCTGCTGCGCCGTGCTGGCGCGGGCGACGATCTGCGCGATGTGCGCCGACATCACGTTCAGGGTGTTCAGCTGATCGAGGTAGCTCTGGCCGTCCGAGCTGGACAGCAGGGCGCCGGTGGCACTGAAGGAGCCGCCTTCGTACTGGGCTGCGACGGTCTGGCTGAGCTGCTCGCGGGCCTGCGCGTACTGGGCCTGCGAGCTGGCGGCCGCCCGGCGGGCCGCATGGGCGGCCTGCTGCTTGGCCGCGACGTCCACCTGCGCCTGGTTGTACTGCTCGACCAACTGGGTGTTGTGCAACGCCAGGGCACCGAGCTGTTGCTGCACGGAGGTAACGCTCGGCGGGGATGTGGGCTGGCTCGGCGTGGCCGAGGCTAGCGACGGGATGAGTAGGGCCGCGGCGCCGAGCGCCACGAGGCCGACCAGAACAGGCCGGATACGACGGGAGAGTCGAATCGCCACAGTTGGCGGAACTCCATTCTTCCTAGTCCGCCTACCGAGTTAGCTGACGGGTTCGGGCCGGAAGAAAGCCCTACGGCAGGAACCCACTCACTGTTCCAGCGAGTGGGTTCGTGCAGATTCACCCCAGGGAACTGTGTGGGTCCCCGGTTCGCCGCCGCGACTGCCCGATGGAACGGACATTCACGACGTACGTGCGATTCGGCGGTGACCTCCCGGCGACGGCCAGTGCGGACGCCATGAAATCGGAAGGTCTCGGAAAGATTACGGCCGACGGCGCCGGAGCGCAAACGAACCGCCCAGGCCGAGACACAACTCTCACGCGATGTCTCGGTTGTGATAGTTCGCCCCGTGCACAAGTCGCAGCGGTGGCACGAGTCCGACCGCCGCAAGGCTGCCGACCGCGTACTGCTCGGCCTCATCCAGCTCGACCGGCCGGGCCGGATTATTCAGGATCACGGTCACGACACAGTCGCGGCAGGCCCCGCCGCGCACGCTGCAGGCATCGCAGTCGATCAGCATTTCCCAGCCTCCTCGGACACCCGGTAGGGACGACGAGGACGCTAGATCCGGCCACTGACAGCTTTTTGGGCAGTCGTCAACCCAGCCGGGCAAGCAGCACGGCGGAGGGCACCGTCCACGCCCCGGCTCGTTGCACGTCGGTGACGACCTGCTGGTCGGACGTGACGACGACGACGGGCCGCCCGTCGGGCTCGGCAGCGACCAGCCGCCGGATCAGGTCGTCGGCGATCTCGTGTGCGTCGCTGAACAGCACCCGCACGCCGCGCGGGACGGCCGGCTGTGCGGGCGGCCGCGTACCGCCGTCGAACGCGACCGTGACCTCGGCGCCGCAGCGGCTGGCGAGCGTGGCCATGGCACCGATCAGCCGCTTGCGCTGCTCGGACAACGACAGCCCGCCGTAGCCGGTCTTGGTCACGTTGTAACCGTCGACGATCAGATGGACGTTGGGCAGCGCAAGCAGCCCATCCACGGCCGCCGGATCGTCCGCGCGCCGCGACGCCGCCCCGGGGCGCACCGACGCAACGGTGTCGCCCGGACGGACGGCCGGCGGCGGCAATGACAGCTCCCGGCGGATACCCGCGGCCGCCTCGGTAAGCGTGCCGACGAGCAGCCAGAGCCGGGCGTCGTCGACGTCGCGGTCGGCGCGGGCGCCGCGGCGGGTCACCTCTGTCGTGCGTTCCAACTCGGTGATCCGGGACCGGGTCCGGCGCTGCTCGGCCTCGTGCGCCGACGCGGCGGTCTCGCTGCGTCGGTGTGTATCGGCGAGGGAGGTCTGCACCTCGTCGACGGCCCGGGTGGCCGCGCGCAACTCTGCGGTGCGCGCGCGCAGTTGACGCCTGAGCTCGGCGAGTTCGGCGGCGGTGGCCGCCTCGGCTTCCTGCACTGCCTTGCGGACCCGAGCGGGCTCGGCCTTCGACTTGGACCGCAGTTCGGCGAGTTCTGCGCGCAGCTTCCCGATCTGCTCGTTCGAGGCGTCGCCCAACCCGCGCCCATCTGCCCAGCGTGCGTTGGCCTGGGCGACGGCGTCCGCCCAGCCGTCCGGGCGGGTCAAGTAGGCGACGATCGCGGTGTCGATTGGATCCGACGCCGCGGTCGAGGTCCGCTCACGCACCGCTTGAACCAACAGCGGCGACGCCTCGGCGACGACGTCGGCGACCTTCGCACGGAAGTCCTCGTCGGCATCGAGCGTCGCGGCCAGCGTCGTACCGCCGAGGCGGGCGCGCTTGGCCGGCGTGAACCGGGCGATGGTGCGCAGGGCGGCCGGCACCTCGTCGGCCGGCATCCGGGCGAGCACGTCCGCTGCAATCGCAACGAGCCGCTGCCGGGCCGGTTCGGTGAGCATCACGGCTACCGGATCGGCCGGTTGTTCCACTGCGGTACCCATCGGTCGAGCGTACGGCGATGGGTTCGGCGCGCCGCTGTCCATTTCGTCGGACCCCCGGCTTACCGTCCGGGCATGACGTTGCCGCAGTACGTGCAGACCAGCCTCGATGAGTTGGCCGAGCCGCTGCGCACGACGACGTTCACCGTCGTCGACCTCGAGACGACGGGTGGCTCGTCGGCCGCGGACGCGATCACCGAGGTCGGCGCGGTGCGCGTATGTGGGGGCGAGGTCCTGGGTGAATTCCAGACGCTCGTCGATCCTGGCGTGCCCATCACCCCGTTCGTCAGCGTCCTCACCGGCATCACCGACTCGATGGTCGCCACGTCCCCGCCGATCGGTTCGGTGCTGCCGGCGTTCCTGGAGTTCGCCCGCGGCAGCGTGCTCGTCGCCCACAACGCCCCGTTCGACGTCGGCTTCCTGCGCGCGGCGAGCGGCGCGCACGCCATCGCCTGGCCTGGCTTCGCCGTCGTCGACACCGCGATCCTCGCGCGGCGCGTCCTGTCCCGCGACGAGGTGCCGAACTGCAAGCTCGCCACCCTTGCAGCCTTCTTCGGCGCGACGACCACGCCGAACCACCGCGCCCTGGCCGATGCCCGCGCCACGGTCGACGTGCTGCACGCACTGATCGACCGGCTCGGCAGCATGGGCGTGCAGTCGCTGCCCGAGCTGCGCTCGTTCACCGCCCAGGTCTCGCCGGCGCAGCGCCGCAAGCGGCACCTCGCCGACGGGCTGCCGGCCGGCCCCGGCGTGTACATCTTCCGCGACGCCCAAGGCGTTCCGCTCTATGTCGGCACGAGCCGTAACCTGCGTTCGCGCGTTCGGCAGTACTTCCTCGCCAGCGAGACCCGCAGCCGGATGGGCGAGATGGTCGGGCTGGCCGAGCGGGTCGACCCGATCGAGTGCGCGCATGCGCTCGAGGCCCAGGTGCGCGAGCTACGGCTGATCGCCGCGCACAAGCCCCGCTACAACCGTCGTTCGAAGTACCCCGAACGCTCGGTGTGGCTGAAGCTGACGGTCGAGGCGTTCCCGCGGCTGTCGATCGTGCGCGAGGTGCGTCCCGACGGCGCGGCCTACCTCGGCCCGCTGCGTTCGCAACGCCAGGCCGAGACGGTGCGCGACGCGATTCACGACGCCGTGCCGCTGCGGCAGTGCACCGACCGGCTCTCGGTGCGGCGTGCGGTGCGCGCGGCGTGCGCGCTCGCCGGCATCGGCCGCTGCTCGGCGCCGTGCGAGGGTGCGACGACGCCGACGGAATACGGGGTGCTGGCCGACCTCGTGGCCGCTGCCTGGACCGGCGACGTACGCCCCCTCGTCGCGCCGTTGCAGGCCAAACTCGCCCAGCTGTCCGACGGGCAGCGATTCGAGCAGGCCGCGGCCGTGCGCGACCGGATCGCGACCGTCGTGCGGGCCTGTGCCCGGATGCAGCGCCTCGCGGCTGTGCGCTCGATCGGCGAGATGGTGGCAGCCCGTCCCGACGCCCACGGCGGCTGGGAGATCTCGGTGCTGCGGCAGGGTCACCTGGCCGCGGCGGGTGTTGCCGCGCGTGGGGTGGCGCCGTGGGCGGTGATCGAATCGCTGCTCGCCACGGCCGACGCTGTCGAGCCCGGCTCGCTCGCCCTGAGCGAAGAGACCGAGTGCATCCTGCGCTGGCTGGAGCAGCCCGGCACCCGCCTGGTGCACACCAGCCAGGCTTGGGCGATGCCAGCCTTCGGTGCGGGCGGGCTGCGGACCTTCCTCGGCTCGGACGCGGCGCGCGACGCCGCCGACCCGTTCGCCGACCGCCGCCGGCTGCCCGTCGTCGCCCGCCCGGCCCGGGCAGCCGTCGGCTGACGGCGGGGCCGGCCGAGCGGTCGAGCCGCGGCGGTGCAGACCTACGGCCTAACCGGCGAGGGGTACCGGCGCGTCGACGGTTCCTCCGGTATCGGCGAGAACAACGCGATTGCGGCCGTCGCGCTTTGCGACATACAGGGCCGCGTCGGCAGCCTTCAGTAGGCCGCCGAGGTCCTGTGCATGGTGGGGAAGGACGGCGACCCCGATCGACGCGGACACGGCATGTCCGCACGGTCCGCCATCGGTGTGCTGAGCCTGCAGATCTGACAGAAGGATCGACCCGATACGCGAACGGATCCGCTCAGCGATCAGCAACGCGGCGTCGACGTCACGATCCGGCAGCATCACCACGAATTCCTCGCCACCGAATCGACCGACGACATCGGCTTGGCGGACCTCCTGGCTTACCCGAGTAGCGACCGCAAGTAGTGCCGCGTCACCGATCAGATGGCCGTGCATGTCGTTGACCAACTTGAACTCGTCGAGATCGATGACCAGCAGCGAGGCAGTACCGGATGTGCGCGTCGTGCGCGACAGCTCGCGCTGTGCCAACGCCCGCCAAGCAAACGCAGTGAGTAGGTGCGTCTTGGCATCCACGCTCGCCGTCTGCTCGAGTTCCTTGACGAGCGCGCCGCGTTCGAGCAACACCATTGGGAGGAGTGCGATCGCGATGAGCCAAGGCTCGTCGACGAAGACCTTCGCGGCCATGTAACCCAGACACAGCGTTGCGAACTCCAACGCGTTGGCGTCCCAGCTCCCGATCAGGACCGCCCTGTTTCTCGGACCGCCGGCAAGGAGTACCGCAGCGGAAATCAACAACCGGTTGATGCTCGTGTAGACGAGGAATGCGACGAGCACCACGGCCGCCGAACCGATCCCGTAGCCTCCTGAGCCCAGGGATCGCTCCGACGACGCCAGGATCGAGCTCGAAGCCAGACACGCGAGAACGACCGTTGCGGCGGAGTAAACCCGGCGAAAGACATATTGACCTGGTTCGCGCTGCTGCCGGAGCCACATGTGTGTCGCGATCGCGACGGCCAGCACCCCCGCGTAGCCAGGGGGAAGCACGACCGCCCCCGCGAACGTCCAGACCGATGTCATGTCAGGCTGCGGGCCGTTGCTGATGAGCAGCCTCATCTTGCCCACCCGCCGCGACATCTCTTGGAACACCAGGCTCAGGGCAAGCAGAACGCCCAGGTTCCGCCAGCCGCGCCCGGACATCTCGTCCGCGGTGATGGCCGCCAGACATAGGCCTCCGGCGGCCACCTCGACGGACAGCAGCGTCGCGATCAGCGCACGTGGCGCGCCGCGGAACTGCGTGCCCTGCCAGTTTTCCGGCAGTCGCGCACGAGCGTCAGCTGCCCTCATGGGATACAGACCTCGTCGGGCTCGATCATCGGACGAATGCTACCTGGATCTCGGGGCGTGACAAGCTGCGGAAGAGTTCGCGACTTCCCACCGCTGGCCAGCGTGAGCACCGTCCGACCACCCGTGCATAGGAAATCGGGCGGGGACTGGTACGTATCGGCCCGATTCCCCTACCCTGGACCTGCCGGACGGGCTATCGCCGTGCGTCCTGAGGCGCATTCGCTGGCTACCCACAGGTACGCAACGCGACACGCCTCACTCGACTGAGGGAGGTTGCTGCCCTGCAGACGCGCTCGGTCACTCGCCTACGCGCCGGTTCGCGGCCGTCCCCGGCTCGCTGCCCCGACGACGCGTCGATTCACCGCGACACGTTGCGGCATGGTGAGTAGTTCGGCTGATAAAACCGTCATCATCCGCCGCGCGGCACGCGAAAGGGGGGATAGTGAGCAACTGGGCTGGTAAGGGAAACTAAGCTGAATGTCTAGGCACCACATCAGACGAGGAGGAAGATCATGAGCAACTGGCGCTGGTAGACCTCATCGCAGCCATGCGCCGCTCGGGACATGCGTCGAAGCCCCCCCGCCTCGACGACTCAGGGATCGCGGGCGCGCATACCGTACGAGTCGATGTTCAATGCCGACTCGCCAGATTTCCGCGCCCGCGACCAACTTGTCGCGACTAGGGCCGCGATCAGCAGGGCAACGCCTCCGGCGAGCCCGACGGCCTTGGCGCCGCCGACGTAGTCTGCCACGACACCGAATACGACGACGCCGAGGCCCTGGATCGCGATGAGCCCAGACCCGACAAGCCCGATGGTCTGGCCGCGGTGACCGGCCGGCACGGCGCGGACGAAGGATGCGGCAGCCTGTACCTGGTAAGCCGCGAACATGCCGGTCAGGAACCATAGGGCGATCGAGACCGGGAGGTCCGGCCCCGCCGCGCAGGCGATCATCGGCAGCGCCGCTGCCACGGCCAGCGGTCCGATCAAACGGTCCCGGCGGCGCGCTGACAACCGGACCAGTAACAGCGCCCCGACCGCGCTCCCGGCAGGCAACGCGGCCATCAGCAGGCCGACCGCGGCCGGGCCGTCGCCCAGGTCCGCGGCATATGGCGCCGCGACACCTTCCGGCACGACATGCAATCCGGCCAGCCAGCCGAGACCGACCAGCGCCCGCAACCGCGGACTGGCACATACGATCGCGGTCGCCGCGCGCACCTGCTGCCACACCGAAACCCGTCTGCTCGTCGCGGCCGTTCCCTCAGTCTTGAGCCGGCGCTGCCGAACGAAGAGTCGGATGACGAGCGCCGACAACACGAAGGTGGCTGCATCCACCGCGAGACCCGCCCGCACGCCGATCACAGCGATCGCGACCCCGCCGCCGGCGAACCCGGCGAGCTGGGCTACCTGATCGGTAACCATCCGAAGTCCCGAGCCGACGACATACGCCTCGCCCGCAAGGATGTCGGGCAGGATCGCAACCTGCGCTGCCGCGAACGGCCGCCCGACCAGCACCGACACCACGAGCAGGCCGCAGACGATCGGGAGCGGAATGGCGGGCAGAGCCATGCCCGCCATCAGCACAGCACGAACCAGATCGCACGCGATCATGAGCGAGCGGCGCGGTAAGCGGTCGGCCAATCCGGACAGCAAGGCGCCGCCGGCGATGGCCGGCAGAAACGTGAGCGCGTATACCAGCGCGGTCAGCGACGGCGAGCCCGTCCGGTCGAAGACCAGGACTGACAACGCGACACGAGCCAGTTGATCGCCCGCCATCGACTGCGCTTCGGCAATCCAGAGCGCGCGAAACTCGGCGACGCGCAGGACCGCGCCGAAGGTCACCCGCTCGACGGTGGCTTCGCCCATAACGTCGGTAACCATCCCGGAATACCGACGAAAAGGCTAGTAACGATGTACTTGCCAGGCCCGTGCCCAGGCACAAACCGTCGTAGTGGATAGTGGGCGCCGCCCAGCTGCATTACGCACGCTCGCCATGCCAGGTGGCAACAACCTGTGCGTTCTTGCGTTGTGGGTTCGTATTGGGGAGCATCGCCCCTGAATCGTCGCTCTCACTGGAAGCGGTGACACCCTGATGCGACCGCATCGCCGACCGTCCTGGCGCGACTTGCTGGCCATGGGGCCGCGCGACCTCGG
>DAITQD010000049.1:15507-17276 GCA_036833255.1 Jatrophihabitantaceae bacterium | reverse complement strand
GCCCCCTGGTGGCACCCGCAGCGGACATGTCGTGGTCAGAGCATGCCGCAAGGCGCACGAGCACGCGACTTCGGCCGCACTGCTCCGATAGACCCAAGTCATCAGGAAGCGGCCGTGCGGGTAGCTTCGATGCTCGTGAGAGCTGGTGAGGCACCGGTGTTCGCGGTGATCGGCGAGGCGCTCATCGACTTGGTCGATCCCGGCGATGACACCGCGTGCGCCGCTCACCCGGGCGGTAGCCCGCTCAACGTCGCGGTCGGCTTGGCCCGTCTCGGGCAGGCCGTGGCCTTCGTCGGGCGCTTCTCCCGCGACCCGTTCGGGACGGTCCTGCGCAACCACGCCGCGCGGTCGGGCGTCGACCTGACGCTCGCGGTCGAGGATCAGCAGCCCAGCACGGTCGCGCTGCTCGATCTCCAGGACGGTGTCGCGCGCTACGAGTTCTCCGTCGACGCCACCGTGGACTTCCAATGGGCCGACGCCGAACTCGAGCGCCTCCCGCAGAGTGTCGGGTGGGTGCACTTCGGCTCGCTCGCGTCGTGGCTGCCGCCGGGCGACGCCGTCATCGCGAAGCGGATCGCGGCGCTGCGTGCTGCCGGCGACGTGATCGTCAGCTATGACCCGAACGTCCGCCCGCAGTTGCAGCCGGACGCGTCCGCGGCGCGCGGCCAGGTCGAGAAGGCGCTGCGGCACGCGCACGTGGTGAAGGCGAGCACCGAAGACCTGCAGTGGCTCTACGGCGCGGAGTCGCTCGAGGCCGTGGCCCGGCGCTGGCTGGCCGCGGGCCCCGACCTCGTCGTCGTTACCTGCGGCGGCGACGGTGCGGCGGCCTTCGCCGCGGGTGCCGCGCCCATCGAGCGGCCCGTCCACCCGGCACCGGTGGTGGACACCGTCGGGGCCGGGGACGCGTTCACCAGCGGCCTGCTCGACGCCATCGGCCGGCGTGGCATCACCGCGGCGCGCCTGCCCGCCGAGTTGCGCCGGCCGGAGACGCTCGCGGCGATCCTCGACGAGGCGGCCCTGGTCGCCGCACTCACCTGTACGCGCGCCGGTGCCGATCCGCCGCGGTGGGCCGAGGTCGAGACCGAGCGTGCTCGCCTGCGATCAGACGACGGGGCAGACGCTCGCGGGTAGCGGCGCCCCGGCCAGCAGCTCCCCGCCGGCGTCGGCCAGTGCCGCCAGCGCGACGCGGTGCGGCCACGGCCCGAACGACACCCGCGCGACCCCCACCGATGCGAACTCCGCCGGGGTCGCGCCGCCGGGTGCCGCGAGCACGCTGACCTTGCGCACCCCGATCCGCTCGACCAGGCGCGTCGCCGGCCCGTACCACCGCCTCGACCGCCGCGAGCGCCTCGTCGAGCGGCCGCATACCGTCCTCGAGGTTGCCGCCGACGGCACCGGCCCCGATCGCGCGGCGCACGGTCGTCGCCGCATCGCCGTAGCCGGCTTCGAGATCGGCGCTGACGGGCAGGTCGACGGCCGCGGCGATGCGCGCGATCGCGTCGATCATGAGCTCGAGCGGGATCTGCTCACCGTCCTCGTAGCCGTGCGTGGCCGCGATGGCGTGGCTGGCCGTCGCGAGCGCGGTGCAGCCCGGCAGGCCGGCGACAACACGCGCACTGGCCACGTCCCAGACGTTGACGAGCACGAGCGGCTCGGGGGCGTCGTGCAGGCGCCGCAACTCGGCGGCGAGATCGGCAGCGGTCATCCCGCGAGCTTAGGACCGTGCTCCAGCGATCTTGATACGCCGAGAGCGTCATCACGAACGGGAC
>DAITQD010000049.1:13663-15407 GCA_036833255.1 Jatrophihabitantaceae bacterium | reverse complement strand
GTGCACCCTCTCGTCAACGGACCGACTGGTCGGTACAGTACGCCTTCATGCGGACGTTCACCTCGGCCGCCGAGGTCGAAGCGGCCAGCGGCGAGCACCTCGGCGAGAGTGCTTGGCGAACGATCACGCAGGAGCAGGTCGACCTGTTCGCCGACGCTACCGACGACCACCAGTGGATCCACGTGGACCCGCAGCGCGCGGCCGCCGGGCCGTTCGGCGCCACGATCGCCCACGGCTACCTCAGCCTGTCGCTGCTCGCGGCGTTCTCGCCGGAGATCATCGCGCTCGAAGGGGTGCGGATGTCGATCAACTACGGGCTGGACCGGGTGCGCTTCCTGACCCCGGTGCGCGTCGGGTCGCGGGTACGCAGCAGCGCAGATCTGCTCGCTGCAACGCCGAGCGATGCGGGGCTGCGCATCACCGTCCGGCACACCGTCGAGATCGAGGGCGAGGCGAAGCCGGCCCTGATCGCCGATGCACTTGCCCTGCTGCTCTGGTGAATCCCTTGCGAAATAAGGAGAACCGACTCGGATGACCAAAGCTGAGGACGACCTGCGCGCACGTGTGCGGCAGTTGCTGGCGGTGCAGGATCCGAAGGACGACCGGATGGCGTTCTTGCGCGCTCGGTTCGACGCCGGCCTGGCGTGGGTGCACTACCCGGTCGGCCTCGGCGGCCTGGACGCGCCACGCGCGCTGCAGTCCGTCGTCGACGCCGATCTTGCGGCAGCCGGCGCGCCGGACAACGAGCCCCGACGCATCGGCATCGGGCTGGGCATGGCCGCGCCGACGATCCTCACCCACGGCACCGACGAGCAGCGCCAGCGTTGGCTGCGCTCCCTGTGGACCGGCGAGCAGGTGTGGTGCCAACTGTTCAGCGAACCCGGCGCCGGCTCCGATCTCGCCGCGGTCGGCACCCGCGCGGTGAGAGACGGCTCGGCGCCCGACAGCGACTGGATCGTCAGCGGGCAGAAGGTCTGGACGTCCCAGGCGCACCAGGCGCGCTGGGCCATCCTCGTCACGCGTAGCGACCCGAACGTGCCCAAGCACCAGGGCATGACCTACTTCGCGCTCGACATGAGCACGGCCGGCGTCGAGGTGCGCCCGCTGCGCCAGCTCACCGGCGAGGCCGAGTTCAACGAGGTGTTCCTGACCGACGTGCGCATCCCCGACGCGCACCGGCTGGGTGCGGTCGGTGACGGCTGGCGGGTCGCGCAGACCACGCTGATGAACGAACGGGTCGCGATCGGCGGCGGCGCGGTACCGCGCGAAAGCGGCATGATCGGGGCGGTCGCCGGCACCTGGCGATCGCGTCCGGAGCTGCGCACCCCGGCGGCCCACGACGAACTGATGCGGCTGTGGGTCGAGGCCGAGGCGACCCGGCTGACCGGGTTGCGGCTGCGCCAGCAGTTGGCGGCCGGGTCCCCGGGGCCAGAGGGTTCGGCGGCGAAGCTCGCGTTCGCGCGACTCAACCAGGAGATCAGCAGCTTCGAGCTGGACCTGCTCGGCGCGGAGGGGCTGCGCTATGACGATTGGTTCAGCGGCACCTGGCGCACCGATCGCCCCAAGTCGGTCGACTTCCTCGGCCGCTCGCCCGGGTACCGCTACCTGCGCGCCAAGGGCAACTCGATCGAGGGCGGCACCTCGGAGATCCTGCGCAACATCATCGCCGAGCGCGTCCTGGGCCTGCCCAGGGAGATCCGCGTCGACAAGAGCGTCGCCTGGAAGGACCTACCCCGATGAGCGC
>DAITQD010000049.1:0-13563 GCA_036833255.1 Jatrophihabitantaceae bacterium | reverse complement strand
AGGGAGATCCGCGTCGACAAGAGCGTCGCCTGGAAGGACCTACCCCGATGAGCGCGTGCACACAGAGCCTTCAAGACGACCATAACGCGATGAGCGCTCGCGCGAAGAGCCCGCTCCACGCGCCGCAGGCGCGTCGTGGATCGCAGGATCCACCCGAGCGCCAGCGAGCGGTGGGGACGAGATACACCCTGAGCGGGGAGAAATAGATGACCGACCTGCTCTACAGCGAGGTCGAGGAGCACCTGCGCTCCAGCGTGCGCGACCTGCTCACCGACCGCGCACCGTGGCCGGCGGTATTGGCCCGGACCGAGACCAGCGAGCTCTACGACCCCTCGCTGTGGCGCTCGCTCGCCGTGGACCTCGGCACCGCCGGTCTGTCAGTTGCAGAGTCCGCCGGCGGGCACGGCGGGTCCTGGCGGGAGACCGCGGTCGTCGCCGAGGAGCTGGGCCGCTGCGTCGCGGGCACCCCGTTCCTGGGCAGCACCGTCCTCGCCACCGCGCTGGCGAGCGCCGCCGGCGCCGACGACCTGGTTCGCCGGCTCGCCTCCGGTGCGGTGACCGCGACGCTCGCCGTGCCACTGTCGACCGCGCCCAGCGCCTTTCCCGCAACGGTCCAGCACAGCGTCGGACGCCTGCGCGGCTCGGTCCCCAGCGTGGCCGATGCCCGCACTGCCGATCAGCTGCTCGTGCCGGCTGTGGCCGATGACGAACCGGCTCTGTTCCTGGTCGACGCCGCTGCCGCTCGCCGCGACGCCGTGGTGTCGCTCGACCTCACCCGTCCGCTGTGCGACCTCACGTTCGAGGCAACCCAGGGTGAGCTGATCGCGTCGGGCGCGCAGGCCGTGGCGGCGTTCGACGCGGCGCTCACGACCGGAGCCGCACTGCTGGCCGCCGAACAGGTCGGGCTGGCGCAGCGGTGCCTGGAGATGACGGTCGAGCACCTGCTGGCGCGCTACCAGTTCGGCCGGCAGATCGGTTCGTATCAGGCCCTCAAACACCGGATGGCCGACCTGTGGGCCGGGGTCACCCAGGCCCGTGCCGCCGCGCGCTACGCCGTCACGTGCGTGGCCGCCGGCGACCCCGACGCCGCGGTGGCTGCCTCGCTCGCGCAGGCGTACTGCTCGCCGCTTGCCGTGAAGGCGGCCGAGGAGTGCGTGCAGTTGCACGGTGGCATCGGCTTCACCTGGGAGCACCCGGCGCACCTGTACCTCAAGCGGGCCAAGGCTGACGCGATCGCGCTGGGCACCGCCGCCCGGCACCGCGCCCGTCTCGGGGAGCTCGTCGACCTCCCCGCCGTCTGACTGCCCGTACCCCTGTTTGCGGACGCGGCCCGCGGCTGCAAGCGCAGTGCAATCTGGGCGCGACATGATGGCCCTCCGCTCGCGAACTACCGGAGGTCACGATGACGACTCTTCAGCGCACCGCCGTCGATCAGTTCTTGGCTGCGATCCAGGCCGGCACGATTGCCGGGTGCGGGGCTTGGAGCGCCGACGCGGTTCTCGACGCCACGGTGCCGAACTGGCGATTCCAGCTCACGGGTCCCGACGCGATCCGTAGCGAATACGCCCGGTGGTTCGCCGATCCCGGCACGTTCGAGGACCTGCGTCGGCTGCCGACGCCCGATGGTGAGGTGGTCGAGTACACGCTCACCTGGACCGAGGCCGGCGTCCCGCACGCCGCACACCACGCGCACATCCTCACGGTCGAGGATGGCCTGATCGCGGCCGACACCGTCCTGTGCGGCGGCCGATGGCCCGCGTCGCTGCTCGCTGAAATGGAGGCGGCCGATGGCTAGCCCCCTCGCCGTGCCCGTCGCGGACTCGGTGGAGGAGTTGCTCGCGGGGGCGTCCGAGCGTGAGCCGATAGTGGACGGCGCGGGCAAGTCCGGCGCGCGTCTGGAGCGGGTGGTGATCGACGACCGGCGCTACGTGGTGAAGTACATGCGCATCGCCGACGACTGGACGATGCGCGCCGCGGGCGATCTCGCCGGTGCCACCTTCACCGCGTGGCGGCGCGGGCTGTTGGCGCGACTCCCGGATTGCATCAACCAGCCGATCGTCGCCGTGGCCAAGGACGCGGGCGGGTGTGTCTTGCTCATGCACGACGTCGGCGAGTGGCTGGTGCCCGTCGAGGATGAGCCGATCCCACTCGACCAGCATCTGCGCTTCCTCGACCATATGGCCGCGATGCACGCGGCTTTCTGGGACGGCGGCGCCGAGATCGAGGTGGTGCCCGCCATGCACCGCTACCTGGAGCTGTCCCCGTGGATGGCCGAGGCAGAGGCGGCGCTCGGCTCCGAGCACGTCGTTCCCCGCCTTGTCGCGGAGGGCTGGCCGCTGCTCGCCGACGTCGCCCCGCGCGCGGCGGCCGTGGTGACACCGCTCGCGACGAACCCGGGGCCGCTCGTGGAGGCGCTGGAGCGGACGCCGCAGACGTTCGTGCACGGCAACTGGAAGCTGGACAATCTCGGCACCGATCCGGACGGGCGCACCATTCTGCTCGACTGGGAGGGGCTCGGCCGCGGCGCGGCCGCGAGCGACCTGGCCTGGTACCTGGCAATCAACTGCCGCCGGCTGCCGCAGACGAAGGAGGCGGCCGCAGACGCCTACCGTGCCGCGCTGGAACGTCACGGCGTCGACACCGCGCCCTGGTGGGACCGTCAACTGGCGCTGTGCCTGCTCGGTGGGCTCGTCCAGTTCGGCTGGGAGAAGGCATTCGGCGGCTACGACGACGAGCTCGCCTGGTGGGAGGCACGGGCCGTCGAGGGCGTAAGACTGCTGGCGTGACGTCGGGCGACATGCGGGGCGCGTACGACCTGTCCGCCGAAGCCTGGGCTGCCGGACCTGAGCCGCTCTACGCCCAGCTCGCCGAGGCGCTCATCGCCGCGTCGCCGGTCCGGCTGTCGGGCGCGCGCGTCCTGGATCTCGGCGCAGGGACGGGCGTCGCGAGTCGGGCAGCACGACGCGCCGGCGCGGCGCGGGTCGTCGGCGTCGACGTCGCCGTGCAGATGCTGCGCCGCGGGCGTTACGTGTTCGATCCCGTGCAGGCCGACGCTGCCGCGTTGCCGTTCGGGGCCGGGTCGTTCGACCTCGTCGTCGCCGCGTGCTGCCTCGGTCACCTGCCCGACCCGGTACGAGCGCTGCGAGAGACCCGCCGGGTCGCGACGGCGATCGTCGCCAGCGCGTTCGGGGCCGGCTGGACGCACCCGGCCAAGGCCGCCGTCGACAACGCGCTCGCACCGCTCGGGTTCCGCCCGCCGCAGTGGTACCTAACGTTCAAGCGCGACGTCGAGCCGCTGATGGGCGATGCCCCCGGGCTGGCGTCGCTGGCCGAGGCCGCCGGCTACTGCACCGTCCAGGTTCGGACCGTCCAGGTCGCCACCGGCCTCGACACCCCGGCCGCGCAGGTGGCGTGGCGGCTTGGCATGGCGCATCTGGCACCGTTCCTGCGCTCGCTCGCTCCTGACCAGCAGCAGCAGGCACGCCGTGCCGCCGAGGACGCGCTGATCGGGGCGCCCCCACTCGTCGTGCCGCTCGTCGTTCTTGCCGCCGCCTGAGCGATCAGCCCGCTGCGACCCGCCAGCCGTCCAGGCGCCGCGCTGCCTCGGCCTGCAGACCCGCCTCGCGTGAGCCGGCAAAACGGGCCAGTTCTGCCACCCGGTCGGCCGCCCGGTCGACCCACCGCGGCACGTGCAGGTCGGCCGCGGTCTCGCCGGTCCACCACCACGCTTCGACGGCCACCGATTGGTCGAGCAGATCGAGATCGCTCTGCACTGCGACGAGATCGACTGGAAGACCGAGCCTGGACCGCGCGCGGTGGGCGAGCAACCGCGCGACCGACGTGTACCGCGGCACGTCGATCGCATTCGCGGCGGCGGCGAGTTCGTCGGCAATCCCGAGCGCCCGCTCGTACTCCCCGCTTGCCAGCGCCAGCCGTCCACGCAGCAGCCGCAGCTTCAACTCCAGACGCCAGCCGAACACGAGATCGCCGCGCAGCATCGACTCGGCCTCGGCGAGACGCCCAGCCGCATCATCGAGATCGCCCCGCTCGATCCGGTCCTCTGCCAAGTCCTCGATCGCGGCGATAGCGAGTTCGGCCCCCCCGTCTCGGCCGGCGAATTCGAGCGCCTCGAGGTGCCGCTCGACGGCCTCGTCGGCGGCACCGATATTGCGCAACACCCAGCCGGTGAAGTTCACCCCGCGACCGGCGAAGCGTGGGACGTGGCGACGCTCGACCGCCTCGGTGTAGCGCGCGAACGAGTCGAGCGCCTCGGCCGGTCGCCCGGCGAGCGCGTGCACATGTCCGGTGAACAGCAACGCGTGCAACGTCGCGGCGGTGTGCTCGACGCCGACGTTTTCGCGCGCCGCCGGCCGTAGCAATTGCAGCGCCTCCGCCACGCGACTCTGGTGGGCGCGAACGACACCGAGCCAGGCCGAGGCCGTCACCCGATCCGCACCCGTCGCGAGGTCGACTGCCGCGCCGAGCAGCCGCTGGGCGCCGGCGAGGTCGCCGGCCGCGTGCCGGGTTCGGCCGCCGACCGTGAGGCAACGCGCCCGCACGGACGGATCCTCGGCGGCGAGCTCACCGTCCTGCGCGAACTGGATTGCGTGCTCGAAACGCCGGTCGAAGTAGGACGCCCACGCGCCGACCTCCAGTGCCGCCGCACCGGCCGGCGCGGCCCGCTCGACGTCCTCGTAGGCCGCCGCGTAGTGCCCGCGCATCGTCCGCACCCGGGCCCGTTCCAGCCAGCCGTCCGCGTCCGCGTGCAGTTGCAGCGCCTCATCGAGCAGGCGCTCGGCGGTCGCGTGGTCGAAACGCTGCGAGGCCCGTCCGGCCGCGGTTCGCAGCGAGCGCGCGGCAAGGACGACGTCGCCACCACGGCGAGCATGCTCGGCAACCTCGACCGGATCGGCGTCACCGCGTCGGGCCAGAATGCGGCTCGCCTCGCGATGCAGCAGCGCCGAGCGGCTCGCCGTCGTGCTCGCCGCGAGAGCCGCGCGCACGAGATCGTGCCGGAACCAGAACGACCCGTCCTCGTCGACGAGCAGCCGCCGCGCGACGGCACGTTCGACGTCGTCGAGCACCGCGACCACCGGGCGGTGCAGCACCGCCGCGAGCAGCTCGAGGTCAAGTCGCGAGCCGATCACCGCGGCGGCGCGCAGCAGGGCCGCGGCAGCATGATCCAGCTCGTCGCACCGGTCGGACACGATCTCCACGAGCGAGGTGGGCAGCTCGGCCGTGCTCTCGGCCGCGGCGAGCTCCGCCAGCAGGAGCGGGTGGCCGTTCGAGAGTCCGTACAGCGCGTCGACCCGCGACGCTCCCACCAGAGCGGTGGCCGCCGCGCGGTCCAGCGGACCGAGCTCGATCGTCTCGGTCGAGGGCAGCGGGCCGCCCTCGCCCGCACGGACTCCGGCGAGGACGAGCATCGAGGTGTTTCGCCTGCGCACGAAACTCAGCCACTCGGCCAGCGCGGGACCGGCATAGTGCGCGTCGTCGAGCACGATGACGAGGGGCGCGTGCTCGGCCAGCCGCTGCAGCACGCGCAGCAGCGCCGCGAACAACACGGCCGGGCCGACCACGCCGTCGGCCAGCCTCGGCGGCGACGCTGCGCCGACGGACATGCCGAGCAGCGGCCCCAGCAACGCGCCGTCGCCAGCGAGCACCTCGGCTGCGCGTGGCCTACCGGCCACGTGCAGGTGCGTCCCGATCGCGACCATCAGCGCGTCAAGGGGAACGGCTCGGTCGAGCGGTCCGCAGGTTGCCGTGAGCACGACCTCGCCGATCGCCGTGCGCCGCGCGGACCACGCCCGCAGCAAGCTCGTCTTGCCGATCCCCGCCTCACCCGCCACCACGACGATCTCCAGCGACCCGGCATGTGACCGGCCGGCGATCACGTCGAGCCGATCAAGGTCACTCTCCCGGCCGACCAGCCGGGGCAGCGCGGCGGACGTTGTCGGGTCCGACCCGGTGACCTCGCCGCGCAGGATCGCCGCGTGCAGCGCCTCGGTCTCCGGCGACGGATCCGTGCCGAGGTCGTCGGCCAGGCGGCGCCGCGCGTCGGCGTATGCGGCCAGCGCCGACCCGACCCGCCCGCCGCTGACGTTGGCGCGCATCAGCAGCCGCAGCGCGTCCTCGTCGTACGGGTCATCCTCGACCGCAACCGCCGCTAGATCGGCGGCCTCCATCCAGAAGCCGGCGGCCGACAGCGCCGACGCGGCGAGCCGGCGGGTCCGGGACAGCAACCGGACCAGCTCGGCCAGCCGACCGGCCGCCCAGTCACCCGGGATCGGCTCAGCGGGCAGCTCGCCGCGCACAAGGGACAGCGCGACGCGGGACGCCGCCGCTGCACCCACCAGGTTTCCCGCCCGCTGCCGACGCTCGATCTCCTCGACGACACCGGCAAGTTCATCGGCATCGAGCCAGTCATAGCGCAGCCGGTACCCGCCGTCGCCGTGCTCGAGCCGGTCGCGCCCGAGGACGCCGCGCAGTCGGCTGACGAGGACAGCGACCTGGTCGGCGGGCTTGGCCGGTTGCGCGTCGCCCCACAGGGCGGCAGCGAGGACGTCTGCCGACACGCCATGTCCTCGGGCGAGCGCCAGCAGCCGGAGCAGCGTGCGGGCCTTGCGGCTGCCCAGCGCCTGCGGCTCGACGCCGTCCACCTCGAACTGGCCGAGCACCCGCACCGACAGCGACTGCATCCCGCGATCCAACCGCTCGCCGCGCGCCCGCGCCACCCACCGCCGACTGCAAGCCGGTTGCAACCCGCACCACGCACGCTGGGCGGGACACATCCACCGAGAGGAGATCCCCATGACGGACAAGGCCGAACAGAAGAGCTTCCACACGCCGGACGAGACGCGCACGTTCGAGCGCGGGTCGGTCGACCTGGTCACCATCGGCGGCAGCGAGATCGGGCGGCTGACGCTTCAGCCGGGCTGGCGCTGGTCGGATCACGTCAAGCCGATCGCCGGCACCGAGCTGTGCGAGGCTCCGCACTTCCAGTACCACGCACAGGGCACGCTGCACATCCAGATGGCCGACGGCAGCGAGTTCGATGCCCATCCCGGCGACGTCACCGCGTTGCCGCAGGGCCACGACGCCTGGGTCGTCGGCGAGGAGCCGGTCGTCGTCGTCGACTGGTGGGGCGCCAGCAACTACGCAAAGAGCTAAACCCGCAGGCCACGACACCGGCGCGGTACGGTGCGCCGGTGTCGTGGCGCAGCGGGCTGATCCTCGGCGTCGCGTCGGGCGCAGTGCTCAGCGCGTGCACGACCGCGACCCCGCACCCACAGCACGCAGCGACGTCGCCGTCCGCGTCCAAGCCGGCCAGCCCCACGCCCGGTGGCTCCGTCACAGCGCGACCGTCCACCAGCGCGAAGTCCCAGAATCCCGACAAGAGGCGCACCGTCACCATCCTCGGCTCGGGTGACGTGCTGATCCACCCGCCGCTGTGGGAACAGGCCCACGCCGACGCCGCGGCGCAGGGCAAGTCCGGTTACGACTTCGGCCCGATGTACGCGGGCATCGCCGCGGCCATGCACGGGGTCGACCTGGCGACCTGCGAGATGGAGACGCCGCTCGCCCCGCCGCAGGGGCCGTTCGCCGGCTGGCCGGACTTCAACGCCCCGCCCCAGGTGCTCACCGCGCTGAAGCACGTTGGCTACAAGTCCTGCACGACGGCGTCCAACCACTCCCTCGACCAGGGCTACACCGGCGTCAAGCGCACCCTCGACGAGTTGGACGCGGCCGGCCTCCAGCACACCGGCAGCGCGCGCACCGCAGCCGAAGCCACCAAGCCGCTGATCATGACCATGCCCAACGGGGTCAAGGTCGGGCAATTGGCGTACTCCTTCGACTTCAACGGCATCCCGGTGCCGGCCGGTCAGCCGTGGTTGGCGAATCGCATCGACGTCCCGACGATCCTCGCCGCGGCGCACCGCGCGAAGCAGGCCGGTGCCGACATCGTCGTGCTCTCCATGCACTGGGGCACCGAGTACGACCATCTGGCCACGCAGGAACAGCAGGACCAGGCCGCGGCATTACTGGCCTCGCCGGACATCGACGTCATCCTCGGCGATCACGCGCACGTCGTGCAGCCGGCCCAACGGATCAACGGCAAGTGGGTGATCTACTGCATGGGCAACCAGATCTCGCGGCACGCCGACCCGATCGCCGAGAGCCGCGAGGGCGTCATGCCGGAGTTCACCTTCACCGAGGTGGCACCGCATAAATTCACCATCACCAAAGCCGAAGCCGTCCCGACGTGGATGGACGACTCGCCGAAGCTGCGCCTGATCGACCTGCCGGTCGCCCTCGCCGACCCGGCGACACCGGCCGATCGGCGCGCCACCTACCAGCGCGCCTACGACCAGATTGCGACGTACCTCGACGCGTACGGCGCCCGCACGCACGGGTTCGTGATCGACGAATGAGCCCGCGGGCGCCCTAGGACGCCCGCCGATGCGCGACGTCGAGGAAGGTGCCCACGGTGACCCCCGCCGTCACCGTAGGGATCCACACCCACAGCAGGTAGACGTCGACGCGACCGATGACGACCATCACGGCCGTGTAGAGCAGGAACGGCACGATCACGGCGGCGGCGCAGCGCGCGCGTAACGCGGGCTTCTCGCGCAGCAACCTCAGATCTGCGTGCATCCCCGTCTCGGTCCGCAGCGTGGCCGGGGTGTCCTCGACGGGGTCCGCACGCTCGTGGCGGCCGGGAGCGAGCTCGACAGCCGCGGCGGACGGCGATTCGGGCGGTGCGTCCTCGTCGTCCTCTGCCGAATGCCGTCCCATAGGTGCAGTGTTCCAAATAGCGACTGAAGATCAGTGCCGCAGCGCCGCGCACGCCCTAGACTGCCGCCAGGATTGACGACTGGAGGGAGCCGTCGTGCAGCGGCGATTCGGCAAATATATGCGGACGGCGGCCGTTGCGGCTGCGGCATCCCTCGCGCTCGGCGCGTGCTCATCGGTGGTCGACGGCACGCCGACGCTGCGCGTCGCGGCAAACGCCAACCTCGCTGTCGTCGGGGACTCGGGCAATCCGTTCGACACGACGGTCAAGAACGCGCTCAGCGACGTCATCGCGTTCTGGCAGATCAACTATGCGAGTATCTCGGGCGGCAAGTCGCTCCCTGCGATCAAGGGCGGCTTCTTCTCCGTCGATGGCGCGGAGGTCGTCCAGACCGGCGCCGTGAGCGGGCCGGCCGCGAAGGAGGGCTGCGTCGCGAAGCAGGCCAACTTCATCATCGACAACGCCGCGTTCTGCTCACTCGACGACTCGATCGTCTGGGACCGCAACTCGAACCATCTCGTCGGCGTGCTCGCCACCAAGTACGGTCCGCTTCTCATCGCGCTGGCCTTCGCGCACGAGTTCGGCCACGCCCTCCAGCACCGGCTGGGCATCTTCGACCAGAACCCGCCGGTCATCGACACCGAGTCGCAGGCCGACTGCGCAGCAGGCGCTTTCCTGGCCGACATCGTTGCCAACAAGGCCGCCCACTTCCGGGCGACGCCCGAGCAGATCGACGCGGCTCTCAACGGCTACCTACAGGTGCGCGACAAGACCCCCGGCTCCGCGGCAGACATCTCGCACGGCAACGGATTCGACCGCCTGAGCGCAATCGACGACGGCCTGCTGCACGGCCCGACATTCTGCTATGGCAAGAACTACTTCGACCGCCAGTTCACCGAGCGTCCCTTCGTTCAGGACAGCGACTACAAGTCCGGTGGCAACGAGACGCTGCAGGAGGTGCTCAACGCCAACGATTCTACGAAGGACCCCACAGCAGGGGGACTCCAACCAGACCTGAACCGGTTCTGGAAGTCGGCCGCCCAGTCCATCGGCAAGAACTGGCAGGACGTCAAGATTGCGCAGGCCGACCACCCGAAATGCGACCCAAGCGGAACCAGCGAGTTCGGCTACTGCCCGGACGACAACACCGTCTACTACAGCCAGCAGTTCGCATCGCAGGCGTACAACAGCCTGACCGATAAACAGTTCGATCCGGACACGAAGAACGTCACGCTGCAGGTCAACCAGCCGGCTGACTTCGCGCTCGGCACACTGTTCGCGATGGGCTGGGGCCTGGCGGTGCGGCACCAGCTGTTCAGCCGGCCGATGACCGGGAAGGACGCGCTGCTGGCCGCGGCGTGCTACGTCGGCGCCTACGCGAAGGACATCAACCTCCCGGCCACCAACACGCCGCGGTTTCTCCTCTCCCCACCGGACATGGACGAGGCCACCTCGGCGATGCTGAACCTCGTCGCTGAGGACAAGGCATACGGCGCACGCGGGACGACCGGCCTGCAGCGCATCCAGTCCTTCGTGAAGGGCTACCAAGGCGGCCTGTCCGTCTGCTGACCCGCCGCCTGCATAGCGGTGGCCACAGACCACTAGGTTCGAGCGATGCCCGATATCGATCCGTCCTTCCTCGCGCTGCCCGCGCGCGAACTCGCCGGGGCAGCGCTGAACCGCGCCCGTGACCTCGGCGCCGAACATGCCGACTTCCGCCTCGAACGCGTCCGCGTCGCCACGCTGAGCCTGCGCGATGCCCGTCTCGACTCGAGCGCCGACACCGAGGACGTCGGTCTGGCCGTCCGCGTCGTGCATGACGGCGCCTGGGGCTTCGCGAGCGGCATCGTCCGCACCGCTGACGCAGCCGCCCGCCTGGCCGAGCAGGCCGTGGCCATCGCGAAGCTCAGCCGGGTGCTCAGCTCCGATCCGGTGGTGCTCGCCCCCGAGCCGGTATACGCCGACGTCACCTGGGTCTCTGCCTACGACGTCAATCCGTTCGACGTCGCCGAGGCGGAACGGACCGGCCGGCTGACCGAGCTGTCCGAGCGGCTGATGTCTGCAGACGGTGTCGATCACATCGACGCGCACCTCGTGCAGGTGCTGGAGAACAAGTTCTACGCCGACACCGCAGGCACGATGACCACCCAGCAGCGGGTGCGCGTCCACCCGGTCTTCACCGCCGTGAACGTCGACCGGGGTGCGGGTGCCTTCTCCTCGATGCGCACCGTCGCGCCACCTGCCGGCCGCGGCTGGGAATACCTCACCGGCACCGGCTGGGACTTCGACGCCGAGATCGCCGAACTGCCCGCCCTGCTCGCCGAGCACGTGAAGGCCCCGAGCGTCGAGGCCGGCCGCTACGACCTGGTGATCGCACCGTCGAACCTGTGGCTGACGATCCACGAGTCGATAGGCCACGCCACCGAACTCGATCGCGCACTGGGCTATGAGGCCGCCTACGCCGGCACGTCGTTCGCGACGCTCGACAAGCTGAACACCCTGAGCTACGGCAGCCCGGTCATGAACATCACTGGGGACCGCACCGTCGAACACGGCCTGTCCACCATCGGCTACGACGACGAGGGCGTGGCGACGAGTCAGTTCGACATCGTCCGCGACGGCACGCTCGTCGGCTACCAGCTCAACCGGCAGATGGCGCAGGCCAACCGCCTAGGCGCCGCAGGCAGTGGCGGTGGCCGATCCAACGGCTGCGCCTACGCGGACTCGTCCGGCCACATCCCTTTGCAGCGCATGGCGAACGTGTCACTGCAGCCCGCGCCGGACGGACCTTCTGCCGACGATCTCATCAGCCGCGTCGAGCGCGGCATCTACATCGTCGGCGACCGCTCGTGGTCCATCGACATGCAGCGCTTCAACTTCCAGTTCACCGGCCAACAGTTCCACCGCATCGAGAACGGCAAGCTCGTCGGCCAGTTGCGCGACGTCGCCTACCAGGCGACGACCACCGAGTTCTGGGGCTCGATGGAGGCGGTCGGCGGCCCGCAGACCTACGTCCTGGGCGGCGCGTTCAACTGCGGCAAGGGGCAGCCGGGGCAGGTCGCGGCGGTGTCGCACGGCTGCCCGACCGCGTTGTTCCGGGGCGTCAATGTCCTCAACACCATCGCCGAGGGAGGTCACTGAGATGAGTCAGCCTCAAGACTTGGTGGAGCAGGCACTGGCGCAGTCCAGCGCCGACGGCTGCGTCGTCGTCGCCTCCGAGCACTCCGAGACCAACCTGCGTTGGGCCGCGAACAGCCTCACGACCAACGGCCAGATGCGCTCCCGCTCGGTCACCGTGATCTCCACCTTCGACGGCCCGGACGGTACAAGTGCCGGTGTCGTCACGCGATCGGTCACCAACGGCGACGAGTTGGCCACGTTGGTGCGCGCATCCGAGCAGGCCGGCCGCGCCGCCGGACCCGCCGACGACGCGGCACCGCTCGTCGAGACATACGCGCACGGCGACGACTGGTCGGGCGACCCGGCCGAGACGAGCGTCGAGGTGTTCGAACGGTTCGCACCGGAGCTCGGCTCGGCATTCGATCGCTGGAAGAAGTCCGACCGGCTGCTCTACGGATTCGCCGAGCATCAGCTGAGCGCCCACTTCCTCGGCACGTCGACGGGGCTGCGCCGGCGCTTCGACCAGCCCGACGGCCGAATCGAGCTCAACGGCAAGTCTGCCGACTTCACCCGCTCTGCGTGGTCGGGAGCCCATACGCGCGACTTCACCGACGTCGACGTGGACGCGCTCACGAGTGCCCTCGACACCCGGCTGGACTGGGCGGGCAAGCACATCGACCTGCCCGCGGGTCGGTACGAGACGATACTGCCTCCGTCGGCCGTCGCCGACCTGATGATCTATGCCTACTGGACTGCCTCCGCCCGCGATGCCGAGGAGGGCCGCAACGTCTACTCGCGAAGCGGCGGGGCGACCCGCCTCGGCGAGCAGCTCTCGCAACTGCCGCTCACCCTCCGCTCGGACCCGAACGCACCCGGTTTGCAGTGCCCGCCGTTCGAGATCGTGACGGAATCCGCGGGCGGCCTGCAGTCGGTGTTCGACAACGGCGCTGCGGTTGCGCCGACGGACTGGATCAGCGAGGGAACCCTCGCCAACCTCGCCCGCACCCGTGCCTGGTCGGCCAAGACCGAGGCCGAGGCGCGGCCCTTCGTCGGCAACCTGATCCTGGAGAGCACGGCCGGCGGCGCGAATAGCATCGAGCAGATGATCGTCGGCACCGAGCGCGGCCTGCTGTTGACCTGCCTGTGGTACATCCGCGAGGTCGACCCGCAGACGCTGCTACTCACCGGGCTCACCCGCGACGGCGTGTACCTGATCGAGAACGGCACCGTCCAAGGTGCGGTGAACAACTTCCGCTTCAACGAGTCGCCGATCGACCTACTTGCTCGCATCAGCGAGGTCGGTCGCATGGAGCACACCTTGTCGCGCGAGTGGAGCGACTACTTCAGACGCACCGCCATGCCCGCCGTCCGGGTGCCCGACTTCAACATGTCGACGGTCAGCCAAGCGTCGTAGGCCTGCCGATGCGCCATGACACGCCGGGAGGTCGTGCTGCTTGTCGCCGGCGGCTCATCGAGGAAGGCTGCTGCTGTGACTGACGGGCTGGTGGTGCTGGCGGCGTGGGTCATGAGCTACGACCGCCGCAGCCAGCAAGGCCCCTGGCTCATCCGCACCGTCGTACAACGCCTGCACCGTCACGCCGTCCTCGTCCCGTGGGAGAGCGTCGGCGACACGAGTGGCCGGATCACCC
>DAITQD010000048.1:16121-17413 GCA_036833255.1 Jatrophihabitantaceae bacterium | reverse complement strand
GCTGACCGCGCCGTGATCGCCGCGACCGCGACCGGTTCACCGCAACGGGTCGACGACGAGACCGCGGGCATCCCGCTCGTCTCCACGGTGACCGGCGCGCTCGCGGGGCGGTTCGTCCGTCCACGGCCGTGTTACATCTGCAAACAGGACTACACCGAGGTCGACGCGTTCTACCACCAGCTGTGCCCCGCCTGCGCCACGATCAACCGCAGCCATCGCGACGCACGCACCGACCTGACCGGGCGGCGGGCGCTGCTCACCGGCGGGCGCGCCAAGATCGGCATGTACATCGCCCTGCGCCTGCTGCGCGACGGCGCCCACACCACGATCACCACCCGCTTCCCCAACGATGCCGTGCGCAGGTTCACCGCGCTGCCCGACAGCGCGGAGTGGATGCACCGGCTGCGCATCGTCGGTATCGACCTGCGCGACCCGGCCCAGGTCGTCGCGCTGGCCGACTCGGTCGGGGCTGCCGGCCCGCTCGACATCCTGATCAACAACGCCGCGCAGACCGTGCGGCGCTCCCCCGGTGCGTACGCGCCGCTCGTCGCGGCGGAATCCGGGCCGCTGCCGGACGGCGCGCTACCGGAACTGCTCACGTTCGACCACATCTCCGACGCGCACCCGATGTCACTGGCCGGATCGCTGTCCGAGCACCCATTGCCCCATCGGCCCGACCCGCTGGACGGCAATGAGATCTCGCGCCTCGCGCTCGTCGCCGGATCGGCGTCCTTGGATCGCATCGGGCAGTCCTCGGCCATCGACGCCGGCGGTCTGGTGCCCGATCTGCACTCGCGCAACAGCTGGACCCAGCGCGTCGACGAGGTGGACGCGTTGGAGTTGCTCGAGGTGCAGCTGTGCAACATCACCGCACCGTTCATCCTCGTCAGCCGGCTGCGCGGCGCGATGGCGGCTAGCCCCGTGCGCCGCAAGTACATCGTCAACGTTTCGGCGATGGAGGGAGCGTTCAGCCGCGGCTACAAGGGCCCCGGGCACCCGCACACGAACATGGCGAAGGCCGCGCTGAACATGCTGACCCGCACCAGTGCCGCCGAGCTGCTCACCGACGGCATTCTGATGACCGCCGTGGACACCGGGTGGATCACCGACGAGCGGCCGCACACCCTGAAGATGCGCCTTGCCGACGAGGGCTTCCACGCCCCGCTCGATCTGGTTGACGGCGCGGCGCGGGTCTATGACCCAATCGTGCAGGGCGAGGCCGGTGTCGACCTCTACGGCTGCTTCCTCAAGGATTACGCCCTCGCGGACTGGTGAGCGTCAGCCCGTCGATC
>DAITQD010000048.1:9188-16021 GCA_036833255.1 Jatrophihabitantaceae bacterium | reverse complement strand
TCCCGGTCAGGCGGCGCCGCGGCGCAGGGCGGCTGCGATCAACCGGTCGACGAGGGCCGGGTAATCGACGCCGGACGCGGCCCACATCCGCGGGAACATCGAGATCGGCGTGAAGCCCGGCATGGTGTTGATCTCGTTGACCACGAGGCCACCGTCGGGGGTCACGAAGAAGTCGACGCGGGCGAGGCCCGCGCAGTCCAGGGCGGTGAACGCCCGACAGGCGGCGTCCTGCAGGCGCGCCGTGACGTCGGCGGGCAGGTCAGCGGGGACGTCGAACTCGCAGGCGTCGTCGAGGTACTTGGCTTCGAAGTCGTACCAGTCGTGCCCGCGCACCAACCTGATCTCGGCGGGGACGCTCGCCATCGGCCGACCGTCCTCGCCCTCGAGCACCCCGCACTCGACCTCGCGGCCGGTGAGGCCCGCTTCGACGAGCGCCTTGCTGTCGTGCTCGAACGCCGTCGTCAGGGCGTCGGGCAGCTCGGCCCAGTCGGTGACCTTCGTGATGCCGAGGCTCGACCCGCCGCGAGCCGGCTTGACGAAGACCGGCAGGCCGAGGTGGGCAAGATCAACTGATGAAACTGAATCGGCGCGACGGATCACCGCATAAGCGCCGACAGGCAGGCCCTCGACGTGCAGCAGCTTCTTCGTGAACTCCTTGTCCATCGCGGCTGCGCTGGCCAAGACACCAGCGCCCACATACGGAACCCCAGCCATCTCGAACAGCCCCTGGATGGTGCCGTCCTCGCCAAAGCGTCCGTGCAGAACGGGGAAGACCACGTCGACGGACCCCAGCGCCTGCACGCCCGCACCCGGCTCCAGCGCCACCAGCCCCGAGGACGTCGGATCGCCGGGCAGCACGACCGCCATGCCCTTCTCGACCTCGGGCAGGGTACGGCCGTTGATCTGCAGCGCAGCCGGGTCGCCGTCGGTCAGCACCCAGGCGCCAGCGGGAGTGATCCCGATGGGCACGACGTCGTAACGCTCCGGGTCGAGGGCGGCGAACACGCTGGCCGCGGAGAGGACGGAAATACCGTGCTCGCTACTGCGACCGCCGTAGATCACGGCAACTCTGATCCGACCCACGAGTGCCGACACTACCCAGGCCGTTGCCGCTCGCTGCGAACCGAGCGCGACATGAGCCGTTCGAGCATGACGGGCGGCGTGAGGCCGCGGAAGCAGACGGCCTCGACGGCCTGCGTGATCGGGGTGTCGACGCCGTGGCGCTGCGCGAGTTCCAGCACCGAGCGGCATGACTGGACGCCCTCGGCGATCTGGCCGTGGGTCGCGGACTGCGCCTCGTCGAGCGACTCGCCGCGACCGAGCCGTTCACCGAAGCCGCGGTTGCGCGACAACGGGGACGAGCAGGTGGCGACCAAGTCGCCCAGGCCCGCCAGGCCCGCGAACGTCATCGGATCGGCACCCAGCTTCGCGCCCAGCCGAGCGGTCTCGGCCAGCCCCCGAGTGACGATCGAGGCCAGCGTGTTGTCGCCGAAGCCCATGCCCTGGGCGATGCCGCACGCCAGCGCAATCACGTTCTTGACCGCCCCGCCGAGTTCGCAGCCGATGACATCGGTGTTCGTGTACGGGCGGAAATACGGCGCAGTGCAGGCGGCCTGCACCGCCACCGCGCATCCCTCGTCCACGCATGCGACCACGGTGGCGGTCGGTTGTTCCTGCGCGATCTCACGTGCCAGGTTCGGGCCGGACACGACCGCGATCCGCTCGAGGCCGGCGCCGGCGACCTCTGCGATCACCTCGCTCATCCGCTTGGTGGTGCCGAGCTCGACACCCTTCATCAGACTCACCAGCGTGGCGCCGTCCGGCAGTGACGGCACCCACTCGGCCAGGTTGGCCCGCAACGTCTGCGACGGGATAGCGAACGCGACGAGTTCGGCGTCGACCAGCGCCGCGGCGGCATCGTGGGTCGCGTACAGCGATTCCGGCAGCATGATGCCCGGCAGATAGTCGCCGTTCTGGTGAGCGAGGTTGATCTGCTGCGCCAGCTCGGGACGACGCGCCCACAGGGTGACGTCGGTGCCGGCGTCGCTGAGCACCTTCGCGAACGCGGTACCCCAGGTGCCGGCACCGAGAACGGCCGCCTTGACCCTCACGTGGCGCCCTTCGCCCCGCGCCGGTACAAGTCCCCGCGCGGGGCGGGAACGCCGCGCAGTTCGGCTACATCCTCACGCAGTCGGCGCATCAGCACATCGGTGACCTCACGCAGTAGCGCGCTCGTCACGTCCTTGTCGCGATACGCCGACAGGTCGATGGGCTCGCCGATCGACAGTGTGTGCCGCGGGCGAGGAACGATCCGGTACCGCTTGCGGTACATGTCGATCGAGTCCTGCACACCCCACTGCGCGACCGGGATAACAGGCACGTCGGGCACCAGCAAGGCAAGGCGAGCCGCACCGCTCTTGCCGACCATCGGCCATCCGTCCGGGTCACGGGTCACCGTGCCCTCGGGATGCAACACGATCAGCCGGCCACGGTCGAGCGCGTCGACGGCCGCGGCGAGCGACTGGACCGCGTCCATGGAGCCTCGCTTGACCGGGATGTGCCCCATGCCGCGCATCGCGGCGCCGACCACGGGCACGTCGAAGATCGAATCCTTGGCCAGGAAGCGCGGGGTGCGGGCAGCGTCGATGACCAGCTTCGCGACGAGAAAAGGGTCGACGTGCGAGACGTGGTTGACCACGATGATCGCGGGCCCACTCGCGGGCATCCGGTCGAGGTGGCGGTAGCGACTCTTGATCAGCAGCGAGGACGGTCCGTACAGAACCAGCCACGCGGTTCGCCAGGCGGCGCCCAGTTTCTCCCCGTGGCCTGGTCTGCGCAGTTTCGCGAGCCTCGGCACTCCCGCTCCCCTCGTGGCCGGTCGTTCACCGATCCGCGAGCAGTCTGCCGTATCGCCGCCTGCCCGCGGTGCACAGCTTCGTAGACTCGGCCGGGTGCGATGGACCGTCCTGATCCCGGCCAAGTCGCTGCCCGAAGCGAAATCCCGGCTGCTCGGTGCCACCGCCGACCCCGCGGCCCACGCCCGCCTCGTGCTCGCGATCCGCGAGGACACCATCGCCGCCGCCCGAACCGCCGCCGGCGTGGCCCGGATCGTGCTCGTCACCGACGGGCCGACGGCCTCCGGCACCGATCCCGTGTTCGTCCAGTCGCGGCCGGGGCTCAACGCCGCGCTGGACGAAGGCGCCGAGCATGCCGCGGCGCAGTGGCCTGCCGACGGGGTCGCCGTGCTGGTTGGCGATCTGCCCGCGCTCCGTTCGGAAGAACTCGCCGAGGCGCTCGCCCTCGCCGCCGCGCATCCGCGCGCGTACGTGCCCGACGCCGAGGGCACGGGCACGACGCTGCTGACGGCCGTTGCGGACCAGCCACTGCTGCCAGCTTTCGGCGCCGGTTCCGCCGCGCGGCATGGCGCCTCGGCGGCTACCCTCGCGGCCGGCGCCGGTCTGCGTGCCGACGTCGACACCGCTGCTGACCTGCAGGCCGTCCTCGCACTCGGCGTCGGCCCGGGAACCAGAGCCGCCCTCGCCGGGATACCCCGCATTCACTTTGATTCGGCATAATTGGCGCATGACTGTTCCGCGGACGTCTACCGCGCCCCACGCGGCGCCGACCGCCCTCGCCATTTCTTACGGGGCGGCGCCGATCGCCCTCGCCGCCCCGCAGCGCGACGTCGGCGGCCCGCTGATCGACCCGGCCGACTCCGTGCCGGCCGGTGACCTCGACGAACTGCCCGACCTGTCCTCCGACCTGCCGGCCAACCGCTACAGCAACCGCGAACTGTCCTGGCTTGCGTACAACGCGCGGGTGCTGGCACAGGCCGAGGACCGGCGTCAGCCATTGCTCGAACGGCTGAAGTTCCTCGCCATCTTCGCCAGCAATCTCGACGAGTTCTACATGGTCCGGGTAGCCGGCCTGAAGCGTCGAGCGGACATGGGGCTTCAGGTCACCTCCCCAGACGGGCTGTCCCCTCGCGAGGTGCTGGCGACCCTCGCCGAGCGCACCCGCGAATTGGCCCAGCGGCACGCGCGCTGCTTCCGCGACGACGTCACGCCCCTCCTCGAAGCCGAAGGCATCCACGTCAGGCGCTGGGAGGCACTCGACGCGGAGGAGAAGTCGCGCCTAGCCGACTACTTCCGCGCGATGGTGTTCCCGGTGCTGACGCCGCTGGCCGTCGATCCGGGCCACCCCTTCCCGTACATCTCAGGGCTCTCCCTCAACCTGGCCGTGCTCGTGCGAGACCACGACAGCAGCAAGCAACACTTCGCGCGGGTCAAGGTCCCGAACAACGTGCCGCGCTTCGTCGTCGTGTCACAGAATGCCGTCGAGTCGGAATTCCTCCCCCTGGAAGACCTCATCGCCGCGCACCTGCCGATGCTGTTTCCCGGCATGGAGGTCGTCGAGCACCATCTGTTCCGAGTCACCCGCAACGCCGACTTCGAGGTCGAGGAGGACCGCGACGAGGACCTGCTGCAGGCCCTGGAGCGCGAACTCGTCCGCCGCCGCTTCGGCCCCGCCGTCCGGCTCGAGGTCACCGACGACATCGACGACGAGGTGCTCGACCTGCTCGTCAGCGAGATCGACGTGCAGGCCGCGGACGTGCAGCACATGCCGGGGCTGCTCGATCTGAGCGCGCTATGGCAGGTGTACGACGTCGACCGGGCCGCGCTGAAGGAACGCCCGTTCGTGCCCGCGACACACCCGCGCTTCGTCGAGGGCGAGACGCCGAAGTCGGTCTTCGCCACCTTGCGCGACGGGGACGTGCTGGTCCACCATCCCTACGAGTCGTTCGCGACGAGCGTGCTGCGCTTCATCGAGCAGGCGGCCGTCGACCCGAACGTGCTGGCCATCAAGCAGACGCTCTACCGCACGTCCGGGGATTCGCCGATCGTCGACGCCCTGATCGATGCTGCCGAGGCCGGCAAGCAGGTGGTGGCTCTCGTCGAGATCCAGGCCCGCTTCGACGAGCAAGCCAACATCAGGTGGGCACGAGCCCTGGAGCGCGCCGGCTGCCACGTCGTCTACGGCGTGGTCGGGCTGAAGACGCACTGCAAGACCGCGCTGGTCGTGCGGCAGGAGGGCGGCCAGATCAAGCGCTACGCCCACGTCGGCACCGGCAACTACAACCCGAAGACCGCGCGCCTGTACGAGGACCTCGGCCTGTTCACCGCCGACGAGGCAATCTGCGCCGACATCACCGACCTGTTCAACGTGCTCACCGGCTACTCGCGCCAGACCAAGTACCGCTCGCTGCTGGTCGCTCCTGCGGGCATCCGCCCGGGGCTCATCGCGCGCATCGAACGCGAGATCGAGCATGTCCGGGCCGGCGGCGATGGCCACATCCAATTCAAGACGAACCATCTCGTGGACGAGCAGACCATCGACGCGCTCTACCGGGCGTCGCTGGCCGGCGTGCGCGTGGAGCTGCTCGTTCGCACGTTCTGCACGCTTCGGCCCGGCCTGGCTGGACTTTCAGAGAACATCACCACCCGCTCGATCCTCGGCCGCTTCCTCGAGCACTCCCGCGTGTACTACTTCGGTGGCGCCGGCCAGCCCGAGTACTGGATCGGCTCGGCCGATCTCATGCACCGCAATTTGGATCGTCGGGTCGAGGTGCTCTGCCAGGTGTCGGACCCGCACGCGCGCGCCCACTTGCGCGACTGTCTCGAGCTAGCCTTCGCGCCCGACACGGCCGCGTGGGACCTGCACGCCGACGGCCGCTGGGTACGCTCGGGCGGCCCCGACCAGATCGACCTCCAGGAGCGGCTGATGAAGCGGCTTGCCAACCGCGGCGAGTAGGCGGCGTGCCACCCCCACGGACCGTCGCGGCTGCCGGCGGCGTGGTATGGCGCGGGCGACACCCCGACGTCGAAGTGGCCCTCGTCCACCGCCCGCGCTATGACGACTGGTCGCTGCCCAAGGGCAAGCTCGAGGACGGCGAGTCCGAACTGGCTGCCGCGGTCCGTGAGGTCGGTGAGGAGCTGGGCGCCTCGGTCGCCGTGTCCCGCCGGATCGGCCGGGTGCGATACCACCACGACGGCATGGGCAAGACCGTCGCGTACTGGGCGATGCGCTGCCTTGACGGCGAGTTCGTCCCGGGCGACGAGGTCGATGCGGTCGAGTGGCTCAGCCCGGCCAAGGCGTGCAGGCGGCTGACCTACTCGGTCGACCTGCCGGTGCTCGCGGACTTCGGGGCGCTGCCGGTGCCGGACTCGGTGATCGTTCTCGTCCGGCATGCCAAGGCCGGCAAGCGAAGCGAGTGGCGCGGCGACGACCGGCTGCGGCCGCTCGACGCGGCGGGTGCGCAGCAGGCGCGGACGCTGGTCGAACTCCTGCGCTGCTTCGCACCTCAGCGGGTGGTCTCCGCCGATCTCACGCGATGCGTGCAGACGGTCGAGCCGATTGCCCACTCGCTCGGCGTCGACGTACGCGTCGATCCGGCATTCGCCGACGATTCGTACCTGGACACCCCGACGGCCACCGAGACGGCCCTGCTGTCGCTGGCCAAGCCCGGCACGGTCACGGTGGTGTGCAGTCAGGGCACCGCGATCCCGGCACTGATCGATCAGCTCGGCCCGGGCACTGACGCGTCGGACACCCGCAAGGGCGCCGCCTGGGCGCTGTGTCTCGTCGACGGCGACATCATCGCCGCCGACTACTACGGCGATGCGTCGCGGTAGGGCGTGAACACAACGACGGGTGCCGGCGCAGCGCGCGGGCACCCGTCGTGAGTGGCTCGAACTAGCGCGCGGCCTTCTTGGCCGGTGCCTTCTTGGCCGGTGCCTTCTTGGCCGGTGCCTTCTTGGCCGGTGCCTTCTTGG
>DAITQD010000048.1:3187-9088 GCA_036833255.1 Jatrophihabitantaceae bacterium | reverse complement strand
CCGGCGCGGCCTTCTTCACCGCCGCGACGGCCTTCTGCGCCGGCACCTTTGCCAACTTCTTCGCGCCGCTGGTGATCGCCTTGAACTCGGCGCCGGCACGGAAGGCGGGAACGGAGGTCTTCTTCACGTGCACCGCGGCGCCCGTGGCGGGGTTGCGCGCCTTGCGTGCGGCACGCTCACGCTTCTCGAAGATTCCGAAGCCGGTGAGCCTGACATGGTCACCCTTGGCCACCGCGGCGTACACGGTGTCGATCACCGCGTCGAGAGCCGCAGCGGCACGCTTCCTGTCTCCCTCGAACCGCTCAGCGAGCGCCTCGATGAATTGAGCCTTGTTTGGCACGTGTCCTCCCGGAACGGGTTCGCTGGTCGACCGCGTTGGTCGCTTCGTTCGACCGTAGGACGTTACGAAGCCGACGACAACGCATTCCGCCTTGTGTCGCAAGAGTTTTCTTGACTCGGTGACGACCGCAATTGGCCACAGCGGCCGCGGGTGGAGGCGAATCCCCTTATGGCGTCGGGGAATCCGGTGCGATTACACGACGACGGACGGCAGCCAGGGCTTGCGTGTCGATTCGTACGTCGCGACCGCGTCGGTGTGCCGCAGGGTCAGGCCGATGTCGTCGAGTCCTTCGAGCAGGCGCCAGCGGGTGTAGTCGTCCAGCTCGAACTCGTGCACCTCTGCAACACGCTCGGGGCGCGAGCTCCCCTCGGAAATCCAGCGCACCTGGCGCTCGACGAGGTCGACCGTCACCTTCGTCGACGGGTCGGCCTCGATGTCGTCCCACAGCCGCTGCACGATCTTCTCCGTCAGCTCGACGGTCAGCAGGCCGGCCTTGAGCGAGTTGCCGCGGAAGATATCGGCGAAGCGCGGCGAGACGACCGCGCGGAAGCCGTAATCGACCAGTGCCCACACCGCGTGCTCACGCGAGGATCCCGTACCGAAGTCGGGTCCGGCGACGAGGACCGACGCACCCCTGTATTGCGGCTGGTTGAGCACGAAGTCCGGCTCGTTCGTGCGCCAGGCGTTGAACAAGCCGTCCTCGAAACCCGTGCGCGTCACCCGTTTGAGGTAGACCGCGGGGATGATCTGGTCGGTGTCGACGTTGCTGCGGCGCAGCGGCAGCGCCGTCCCGATGTGCACGGTGAACTTGTCCATGACTTCGTCTCCCTACAGGTCGGCCGGGCTGGCGAGATGGCCGGCGACGGCGGTAGCCGCGGCGACGAGCGGCGACACGAGGTGGGTGCGGCCGCCCTTGCCCTGGCGCCCCTCGAAGTTGCGGTTGGACGTCGACGCGCTGCGCTCCCCCGGCGCGAGCTGGTCGGGATTCATGCCCAGACACATCGAGCAACCGGCCTGACGCCACTCGGCTCCGGCTGCGGTGAAGATCGCGTCGAGGCCCTCCGCCTCGGCCTGGACCCGGATCCGCATCGAGCCAGGCACGACGAGCATGCGGACACCGTCGGCGACGGTGCGACCCTCGATGACCTTCGCGGCGGCGCGCAGATCCTCGATCCGGCCGTTGGTGCACGAGCCGACGAAGACCGTGTCGACCTTGATGTCGCGCAGCGGCGTGCCTGCCGTCAATCCCATGTACTGCAGGGCCTTCTCGGCCGCGACCCGGGCGGAGTCGTCCTCGTAGCTCGCCGGGTCAGGCACGCGCGCGTCGAGCGGTGCGCCCTGCCCAGGGTTGGTTCCCCATGTGACGAATGGCGTGAGCGTCGCGGCGTCCAAGGTCAGCTCGGCGTCGAACTCGGCGTCATCATCGGTGCGCAGGCTCGTCCAGTACTCGACGGCCGCGTCCCACTGCTCGCCATGCGGAGCGTGGTCGCGCCCCTTCAGGTAGGCGAAGGTCGTCTCGTCGGGCGCGATCAGGCCGGCCCGTGCGCCCCACTCGATGCTCATGTTGCACACCGTCATGCGGCCTTCCATGGACATCTGCTCGAACGTCTCGCCGCGGTACTCGACCATGTAGCCCTGGCCGCCGCCGGTGCCGGCCTTGGCGATCACCGCGAGGATCACGTCCTTCGGCGTCACCCCCGCGGGCAACTCGCCGGTGACGGTGACGGCCATGGTCTTCGGCCGGTCCATCGGCAGGGTCTGCGTCGCGAGCACGTGCTCGACCTGCGAGGTACCGATCCCGAACGCGAGCGCACCGAACGCGCCGTGTGTCGAGGTGTGCGAATCGCCGCACACGATCGTCATGCCCGGCTGGGTGAGGCCGAGCTGCGGACCGATGACGTGCACAATGCCCTGCTCGGCATCGCCCATCGGATACAGCAGCACACCGAACTCCGTGCAGTTCTTGCGCAGTGTCTCGACCTGGGTACGGCTTACCGGGTCGGCGATCGGGGAGAAGATGTCCTGGGTGGGGACATTGTGGTCTTCGGTTGCCAGCGTGAGGTCGGGACGGTGCACCGACCGGCCGGCGACGCGCAGGCCGTCGAACGCCTGCGGGCTGGTGACCTCGTGGACGAGGTGCATGTCGATGAACAGCAGGTCCGGCTCGCCGGGCGCGCTGCGGACGACGTGGCTCTCCCAGAGCTTTTCGGCGAGTGTCTTGCCCATGACGCCCTCTCTTCACTTGCGATCTCATTATATGAGATATTAGTATCGTTCTATGGGACAGAATAGCAGCGCCGGTCACCTGAGCGGCATCGGCGTCGTCGATAAGGCGGTCGCGATCTTGGCCGCCACGGCCGCTGGGCCCCGGACGTTGGCCGAACTCGTGGAGGCGACCGAGCTGCCGCGCGCGACAGCGCACCGCCTGGCGGTCGCGCTCGAAGTGCACCGGCTGCTGGCCCGTGACGGCGAGGGACGCTTCGTCCTCGGTGCGCGCCTGGGCGAGTTCGCCGCCGCCCTGCCCGACCCGCTGATCACGGCTGCGCAGCCGGTGCTGGCCTGGGTGCGTGACGAGTGCGGCGAAAGCGCGCAGCTGTACCAGCGCGACGGCAATGACCGGGTGTGCGTCGCCGCCGCCGAGCGGGCGAGCGGGCTGCGTACGACGGTGCCCGTCGGCTCCCGCCTGCCGCTTACGGCCGGGTCCGGCGCGCAGGTGCTGTGCGCATGGTCAGATCCCGCGTCGCTGCAGGACGTCTTCGCCTCCTCGGAGTTCACCGCGCGTTCGCTGGCCGAGGTGCGCCGGCGCGGCTGGGCCCATTCGGTGGGCCAGCGGGAGGCCGGAGTCGCATCCGTCTCGGCCCCGGTCCGGTCCACCGACGGCGACCTGCTCGCGGCCATCTCCATCTCCGGCCCGATCGAACGCTTCGGCCGCACGCCGGGACAACGATTCGCGCCCGTGCTCGTCTCCGGCGCCCGCCGCATCACCGGCGCCCTCACCTGAGGTCCCCGTCGGGTGGTCACTTGCGCGTCGAGTGGTCTATAGGTGACCACTCGACGCGTAAGTGACCACTCGCGAGGCGGGGGGCGCGGCGGGACGGGCGCCAGGGCTACCAATTGGCGGCGACGTAGGTGGTCTCGAGGTAGGAGTCGATGCCCTCGTAGCCACCCTCCCGGCCCAGGCCGGACTGCTTCACGCCGCCGAACGGCGCGGCGGGATCTGACACCAGGCCACGGTTCAGGCCGATCATGCCGACCTCGAGCCGCTCGCAGACCCGCAGGCCGCGGGCGAGTGAGCCCGAGAAGACGTAGCCGGACAGGCCCATCTCCGAGGCGTTGGCGACCGCGAGCGCGTCGTCCTCGTCGCGGACGGTGATGATCGGCGCGACCGGGCCGAACACCTCGTCGGTGGCCACCGCGGAGTCGCGGGGCACGTCGGCCAGCACGGTCGCCGGGTAGAAGAAGCCCCTGCCGTCGGGACGCTCGCCACCGATCAGGGCACGTGCCCCGGCGGCAACCGACCGGTCGACCTTGTCCGCGATGCCGTCGACCGCACCTTTGTTGATCATCGGCCCGAGTTGCGTCTGCTCGTCGGTGCCCGCGCCGACCCGAAGCGACCCCATCCGCTCCGCGAGCTTTTCGGCGAAGGCCTCCGCGACACCGTCCTGCACCAGGAATCGGTTGGCCGCGGTGCAGGCCTGCCCGCCGTTGCGCATCTTGGCCAACATCGCCCCCTCGACTGCAGCGTCGAGATCGGCGTCGTCGAGCACGATGAACGGGGCGTTACCGCCGAGTTCGAGGGTGGTGTTGACGATCCGGTCGGCCGCCTGTTTCAACAGCGTGCGCCCGACGCCCGTGGATCCGGTGAACGACAGCTTGCGCACCCGGAAATCGGCCAGCGCCGCCCCGACCAGCTCGCGGGAGTTGTCGGTGGTCAGGACGTTGACGGTGCCGGCCGGCGCGCCCGCCTCCGCGAGCAGCTGGGCCAGCAGCAGTGCGGTGAGCGGGGTTTCCCCGGCCGGCTTGAGCACGATGCTGCAGCCGGCCGCGAGCGCCGGGCCGATCTTACGGGTGGCCATCGCGGCCGGGAAGTTCCACGGCGTGACCAGCAGCGCGACGCCCACCGCCTTGCGGAAGGTGAGGATGCGGTTCGCGCCGGACGGTGCAGTCCGCAGCGCACCGTCGATGCGCACGGCCTCCTCGCCGAACCAGCGGAAGAACTCGGCGGCGTAGGTGACCTCACCGAGCGCGTCGGTGAGCGACTTGCCCATCTCGAGCGACATCAGGTACGCGATCTCCTCGCGCCGGCCGATCATCAGGTCGAAGGTCTTGCGTAGCACCTCGCCCCGCGCGCGCGGCGCTGTGGCCGCCCACTCCGGCTGCGCGGCCGCAGCCGCGGCCAGCGTCCGGTCCAGGTCGTCGAGCCCCGCGCGCGGCACGGACGCGATCTCGTCCCCGGTGGACGGATCGAACACCGCGAAGCGGCCCGCGGACCCGCCGTCCCACTTGCCGTCGATGAACAGATCCGTCGGCGTGCCTGCAGGGAGCGTCATGTCGTCAAGCCCTTTCTCCGATGTGCCCGCCAGAACGTCGGCGACCGCCATCGGCCGCCGCCATCCAGCTTGCCACCCTCGGACGAGCTAGCAGGACCTGTCCTCCGGAAGCGTGTTCCTCGTGGGCTCGTCGACTGTGCGGGATAGGGTCGTGCGCATCGGCTGGTGTGGCGAGAGGCGAGGCGATGCGCGGCGACGAGGTTCGCGACACCGGAGCCCTCGTGGGCACCACGCTGGGTGAGCTCGCCGAGGTGGCCCGCGACGTGCATCGTTGCCTCGCCGAACGCGCCTTCGGCCTGCTGGGCGAGCGCGCGCTGCCCGTCCGCCTCCTGCACGATGCGATCTCCGGGTTTGCCTACGCCTCGGCCCGGCTCGGCGTGCGTGCCCTGCCGTCCGCCGCCGGAGCGGTGGCCGGGGCGTTCAGCAACCCCGCTGCCGAGTCCGCGCTCGACGCGACCCGCGGCCGGTTCGCGTTCGGCGCGCTCAGCGGTTTCTGGGGCGATCGACTCGCCGAGCAACGCCCCTCGCTCGCGCCGCCGATGCGCTTGCGCACCCACGACGGACCGCTGCGCCGCCTGCCGGCCAACGTCGTCCACGACGTGGGCGACACCGCGACGGGGCGCGTTGTCGTGTTCCTCCACGGATTGTGCGAGAACGACCTGTCCTGGTGGCTCGGTGCCGAGAAGCACTGGGGCGACCGCCGCGTCACCTACGGCTCGCTGCTGCGCGACGCCGATGGGTGGACGCCGCTGTACCTCTCCTACAACTCGGGGCTCCATATCTCGGCCAACGGCCGCGAGCTCGCCGAGCACCTCGACGACCTCGTCGCCGGCTGGCCCGTGCCGGTCACGCAGATCGCCATGGTCGGACACTCGATGGGTGGACTGGTGGCTCGCAGCGCGGGCCACCAGGGCGTGGCGCTGGGCCACGCCTGGGCTACGGCGCTGCGCCACATCGTCGGGCTCGGTGTGCCGCACCTCGGGGCACCGCTGGAGCGCTTCGTCAACGCCG
>DAITQD010000048.1:0-3087 GCA_036833255.1 Jatrophihabitantaceae bacterium | reverse complement strand
TCGACGTGCTCGACGACACCGGCCTGGGCGGGTGGTTCGACAGCGCTCCCCCGCCGTGGGCGGTAGTCAACGTCGTGGGCGGGTTCGCCGGGCACAGCCCGTTGACGTCCCTTGATCCCGAGGAGCTGACCACCCAGCTGAGGCTGAACCTCACCAGCGCGGCGCTGATCACCAAACACGCGCTGCGCCGGATGGGCGAAGCCGGCGAGGGTCGCCTGGTGCACACCGCGAGTCGGGCCGCGCTCGTCACCGACGGCGCGGGCTTCGCCTACTCGATGAGCAAGCTCGGAGTGCTGCATCTCGTGCAGATGGCCGCAGCGGAGACGCACGGCACCGGCATCACCGTCAACGCCGTCGTGCCCGGCATCATGGACACTCCGGCGAACCGGTCGGCGATGCCAGGCGCCGCGCACGACCGATGGCCGAAGCTCGACGACGTCGCGGCGGTCTACCTGTTCCTGGCCTCGCCGGCGGCCCATCTCGTCTCCGGCGCGGCCGTCCCCGTCTACGGATTGACCTGAGCGATCAGCGACGTCACCCGATGAGCCGCACAACATCTTCCGCGCACCCGTAGGCCAGGGTCACCCCCGCGCCACCGTGGCCGTAGCAGTGGACCGTGCGCGGTCCGCTCTCGTCGAGCTCGAGCCGCACGGCCGAGCGGCCGGGACGCAGCCCGACGCGATGCGCCACGGCCCGCGCGCGGGCCAGTTCAGGCACGAGTTCTGCCGCCCGGCGCAGGATCGCGTCGGCCACGTCCGTGCGGACCGCACAGTCCTCATCACCCTCGACAGCCGTGCCGCCCAAGACGATCGTGTCGCGACGTGGCACGACGTAGGTGAGGTTGAGTGGATCGGTTTCGTCGAGCAGCCATCGGTCCAGCCCGATCTGCTCGACCAGCACGACCTGTCCACGGACGGCAAACAGTTCGGTGTCGCCGACGAGTTCTCGCGCACCGAGCCCAGCGCAGTTGACCACGGCATCCACGCCGTCGTGCGCGGCGGCCAGGTTGTCGACGCGCGCACGGCGCAAGACCACGCCCATCGCCTCGAGCCTGTCGACGAGCCAGCGCAGGTGCACCGCCATGTCCACCACGGGAACGGTTAACTCCAGACCGTCGAGATACCCGCACGGCAAGTCAGCGGGCCGGACCCGATCGAGCCTCGGCACGGCGTCCACCCACCACGGGTCAGGAGTCCGCGCGCGGAACAGTTGCCATCCAGAGCGCAGGTCGACCCCGGCCGCAGGATCCGCGCACAGTGCGTCGAGAGCGCGAAAGCCCAGCGCCGCCCAGCGCGTCACCGCTGTTTCTGGCAGGGCGCGGTAGGGATACCAGAGCGCGGCAGCTACCGCCGACGTCGTCTGCTCCGCGACCTCGGCTGCGACGACGTCCACCGCATGCCCCGCTTCGCGCAGCCGCAGGGCCGCAGCAAGACCGACGATCCCGGCACCGATGACTCGCACGCGCATGCCAACCATCATCGCGTGCAGCTGCCTCGTCCGGTGCGTAGGACTATCCCGGCAGATTCAGCTCGCTGGCATCCTTGAGTTGGCGCTCCTCGCTCGCTACTGCGGCCTTGACCTGCTCAGGACTCATGGCGAGGCTGACGGCGTAGTAGAAAATCACCAGGCTGAACGCGATCACGACGAGCAGGTCGTACCACTCCCCCAGCACCTTGTGCGCACCCGTGCCGTAGCGGCCCATGAGCCCGATGATCGTCGTCCCGATCAGCCATGGCCAGATCCAGGACGCCGCGCGCCAGTCGATGTCGGCTCTGTCGAGGTCCTTGGCTCGGCGCAGGGCGATCTCGAAGATCACCCGGCCGATGAAAATCGCGGCGAGTAGTTTCCACATCGCGTTGAAGCCGCCCCAGTAGATGATCAGGTTGGCGGCGATGAAGCCGAGCGGACACATGACCTTGGGGAACGGGACTCGGTATGGGTGGGGACGGTCCGGGTCGCGTGCCTGCAACGCTGCCAGCGAAACCGGTGCGAACGCATACATGATCGCGGTCGCGCCGGTGACCAGGCCGACGAGTGACTGCCAGCTCGGGAACGGCAGGAAGGTGATCTCACCGATGACGAAGGCGAGCAGGATCGAGTACAGCGGCACCCCATGTTTGTTGGTCTGGGTCAGCTTGTCCGGCAGCACCTCCTCTTCGCCGAGGGCGTAGGACAGCCGGGCGGACGTGCCGAGATAGATCAGGCCCGTTCCGCCGGGCGAGATGACGGCGTCGACAAGCAGGATCGTGCCCAACCAGCCTGCACCTGCTGCCAGCGCGAGGGTGTAGTACGGCCCGAAGTCGCCCGGGCCGATCGGGTTGGCCCAGCCGTGCGTGAGGTTCGAGGGCTTCAAGCCGCCGATGAACGTGATCTCGAGCAGGATGTAGACGGCGGCGCCGACCAGCATCGCCGAGATGATCGCCCGGGAGATGTCTTTCTTCGGGTTCCGGGCCTCCCCGCCCATCTGGACAGCCTGCTCGAAGCCCTGCAGCGCGAAAACGACGCCGAGCGGCAGCGCGGCGAACACGCCGTGCGCCCCGTAGGGCATAAACCCGCCACCGGCGTGGAAGTTCGACGCATGGAAGCTCAGCGTCATGATCACGACCACGGCGAGAACCGGCACCGCAGCCTTCCAGACCACCACTGCGACATTGCTGTCCGAGAGCAGCTTCGCGCCCAGGAGGTTGACCACGGTGAACAGCAGCATCGCGCCCGTCGCGACGAGGAGACCGGTCGGATTCAGCGTGCCGTTCGCGTGCAGCATCACCAGGTGCTTCTTCGCCCAGCCCGTACTGGCCAGGTAGGAGATGCTCGCCTCGACCTCGATCGGCGCGATCGTCACCGCCTGCAGGTATGCCGCCCACCCCGCGGTAAAGCCGGCGAGTGCGCCGAAGGCGAAGTATGGGAACCGCGCAGTGCCCCCGGCGACCGGGTAGGCAGCCCCCAGCTCGGCGTGGATCAGCGCAAGCACCATCAGCAGCACCGCCGCGAGGATCCACGAGAGCAGCGACGCCGGACCAGCCGTCTCGGCGGCGAACAGCGCGCCGAGCAGCCAGCCGGAACCGATGATCGAGCCCAGCGAGATGA
>DAITQD010000047.1:0-17683 GCA_036833255.1 Jatrophihabitantaceae bacterium | reverse complement strand
CATGGGAGACCAGCATCGTCACCTGACGGCTCACCGTGGAGACGTCCGAGTGGACGCATTCGGCCAGCAGGGACACCCGCCGCGGCTCGTCGGCGAGGTTGAACAGGATCGGGTAGGACGCGGGCTCGACTCCCGGGTGCAGCTTGGGGGCATGCTGGCGCAGGGACTGGAACAGCTTCATCACGCGGACCAGATCGGTGCTGAGTCGGGTTGCGGTCTCCAGGCTGATCGCCATCGTGTCTCCAGAGTCGCCAGGAACTTGCTTGCGACATACAAATATCACAAAATAACTTGTATGGCGCAACCAAGTGTGTTCGCCCGGCGGTCTGGCGGGGCGGTCAGTGGGTGACGACGAGGGCTTCCATGACGCGACGCGCGATCGCTTCGTCACCGACCACGTCGTATGCCGTGTCGCTCACCGAGCGCCGTCCGGCGGCCCGACGGGTGAAGGCTTCGGTGGACAGGCTGATCGTGGTCGGCCAGTCTGGTTGACGATCGGGGGTCTGCGCGCTTTCGCCGGGGCGGTACCAACTAGCGGCATAGCCGGCATCACCGGCGAACATCGCGTGTCCGCGGGGCCGCCCCTGATCGTCCATCTCGACCCGGATGCCCTGGCGGGCAGCCACAGCCGAGCCCGGGCCGGTGACGTCGATGACGACCTCGTGCCCCGGCTCGAGACCTGCACCCCTGGCGATCAGCCTGGGCAGCTGGAGAAACACCGTGTTGACGAACACCGCCGCCGCCGGGGAGTCCAGGTTGCCGGGCTGCCCGAGCGCGCCGCGGATGTCCTGCTCGTGCGTCCAGACGTCGAAGGTGCGCAGCAGCAGCACGGTCGAGGCCCGGTCCGGACCAAATGGCCCGGCGATGATGCTGGTGTCTTTCAGCGCTGGACTGCGCAGCGTCGAGAGTCGTTGTGCCAGAACGTGTTCAAGCTCGGCGACGACCTCCGCGCCGCTGCGTCCGCGGCGGACCTCGACGGCATACTCGACCTTCTTGCCGAGGTCATTCCTGATGTGCTCATAGGGCGGCAGCTCGACCCGCGGGTCCTTGTGCCCCTCGAGCCAGGCCTCGACGCCGACGACGTGGGCTATCTGGTCGTGCACCGTCCACCCAGGGCATTCGGTGGGCAATGCGAGGTCGTCATCGCTGCAGCCGTGTCCGAGGTCGATCACGGCCTGGGCAGTGTGGACGAAGGCCTCGACGAGTTCGTGCAGACCCTGAGGTGGTGCCGGGTGCATGGGCATGGCGTCACTTTAGAACTCGGAAGCTACCCTCCTCAATTACGCTGGTGAGATGACCACGGCAGACGGCGCAGCTGCGCAGACCGCGAAGCTGCCCCTGATCCTTTCGGCCGTGGCGGTCGTCGCCGTTGTCATACCGGCTGCTCTGCTCGGAGGCGCGCTCGCGGCTCCGGTCGCCGGACTGCCGGATGCCGGTGCACTCGTACGCTGGGGGCTGCCGATCGTGCGGGCGATCCACGACCTGGCGGCGGCAAGCACCGTGGGGCTGCTCGTGGTGGCGGCAACGATCATCCCCGAGGGGCGCGGCACCTCCCGCAGGATCACTGCGACCCGTTACGCCTGCGCCTCGGGTGTCGTGTGGGTGGTGGCCGGACTCGTCGGCCTCGTCTTCTCGTTCGCCAGCTACTCAAGCACCGGCCTCATCGACCCGTCGTTTGGCACCCAGTTCCAGACCTTCGTCGTCCAGCTCGACTTCCTGCGAGTGGCCGCGATCAGCTCCGCGATCGCCCTGGTGGTGACGACCGGCGCTGCGGTCGTCCAGCGCCGCTCAGGTATGGTCGCCCTCGCCGCGCTCAGCATCCTGGCAATGCTTCCGCTGTCCATGGCTGGTCACGCCGCCGGCGTCGCGAGCCACGACACGGCCGTCAACTCCCTTGCCCTGCACCTGGTTTCGGCTGTTGTGTGGGTCGGAGGCCTGCTCGCGTTGGCGATGCTGAAGCCCCTGCTCGGCAAGGATCTCGCGATCTGCGTCCAGCGATACTCAACCGTCGCCGGGTGGTGCTTCGGGGCCGTCGCCGTGTCCGGGGCAGCCAACGCCTGGATCCGGATTGGCTCGATCGGCAACCTGGCTTCGAGCTATGGCGCGCTGGTGATCCTCAAGGTCGTCGCGCTGGTCGCACTCGGCGCGGCGGGTTGGCTGCAGCGCTCACGCGTGGTCAAGCGGATCGCCGCGGATCCGCTGGCCGGCCGGCTCTTCGGGCGACTGGCCCTCATGGAGCTGGTCGTGATGAGCGCCGCCTTCGGCCTGGGGACGGCACTCTCGCGCAGTGCAGCGCCGGTTCCGCTCATGCCGGTCGTCAGCGCTGACCCGGCATACGCTTTGACCGGTTACACCGCTCCTGCGGGCCCGCTCTCGGGCAGCGGCTGGTTCACCGAGTGGCGCATCGACTGGCTGTGGCTCTTGGTGTCAGTGCTTGCCGTGTCTCTCTATCTTCTCGGCGTGCGGCGGATGCACGCCCGCGGCGACTCCTGGCCGGTGCTGCGAACCGTCGGCTGGGTCCTGGGCTGGGCAGTCTTTGTATGGGCCACCTGCGGGGCGCCGGGTGTCTACGGATCCGTCCTGTTCTCGGTGCACATGCTCATGCACATGACGGTCTCGATGGCGGCTCCGATCCTGATGGTCCTCGCCGCTCCGGTCACCCTCGCCCTGCGCACCCTGACGCCGCGGCGGGACGACACCCTGGGTCCCCGCGAGCTGCTGCTCGGCCTGGTCCACTCCAGATACCTTGCGGTCATTGGCAACCCGATCGTGGCAGCCGCCATCTTCTTCGGCAGCCTGGTCGTGTTCTACTTCTCGCCGTTGTTCGAGCTGGCCCTGCGGACGCACACCGGGCACGTCCTGATGACGACCCATTTCCTGCTGGCCGGCTACCTGTTCGCGTGGGTGCTCGTGGGCATCGACCCCGGGCCCAAGCGCTGGCCGCCCTCGCTGCGGCTGCTCATCCTCTTCGTCACGGTCTCTTTCCATGCCTTCTTCGGAGTCGCCCTGACGACCGGCACGACGTTGTTGGCGCCCACCTTCTATCAGGGCCTGCACCTGCCGTGGGCGGTGGATCTGCTTGCGGACCAACGCAACGGTGGCGCCGTCGCGTGGGGGGTCGGCGAGCTCCCCACGCTGATCCTGGCCATGTTGGTCACCTTGGCCTGGGTGCGTTCCGACGATGCCGAGTCCAAGCGGCTGGACCGTCAGGCCGATCGCGATGACGACGCCGAACTGAAGGCCTACAACGCTCATCTCGACGCGATATCCGGGCGCACCGGCCCCCGTGCGCCGCCGGCCCACTCAACGACCCGGAGACTGAGAGGAGACTGAGATGCGGATCGCTGTGATACAGCTCGGGTATGACGACCGGGAGCCTGTCGCCGACAGGGTCACCCGGGCCGCCGATCTCGTCTGCGCCCAGGAAGGGCACGACTTCGTCGTTCTGCCGGAGCTGTGGGCCCCAGGCGGGTTCTCCTACCGAAGGTGGGACGAGCGCGCCGAGCCCGTTGATGGTCCGATCGCCTCGGCGATGTCCGCCGCCGCCCGGGACGCCGGTGTCATGCTGCACGCCGGGTCGATTGTCGAGCGTCCGGCCGATGGTGGGATTGGCCCCGAGGGGAAGCACCTGTGGAACACCTCTCTGGTCTTTGCCCCCGACGGGTCGTTGGCGGCGACCTACCGCAAGATCCACCGGTTCGGCTTCGGTCAGGGCGAGCCGCTGCTGATGGAGGCCGGGGACGTCCTGTCACTCATCGATGTGCCCGACCCCTCGTCGCCGGCCGGGGTTGCTCGGGCGGCACTGTCGACGTGTTACGACCTGCGGTTCCCCGAGCTCTATCGGGCCCAGCTTGACGCTGGCGCAACGCTTTTCGTCATACCGGCCGCGTGGCCTGCGGCTCGGGTGCGGCACTGGTCGCTGCTCGCCCACGCCCGCGCGATCGAGAACCAGTGCGTCGTGGTGGCCTGCAACACGGCGGGCACGCATGCTGGCGTCGAGATGGGCGGGCACAGCCAGGTCGTCCTGCCGACCGGGGACGTGGCGTCCATGGCCGGCAGCGACGAGCAGGTGCTCAGCGTCGACGTCGACATGAGGGTGGTCGGCGACTACCGCACCAGCTTCCCGGTCCTGCGTGATCGCCGACTACCGCTGGGACGATCGGGAGTCGTGCGCGGTTAGACTCGGCGGCGTATGACGTCCCATCCATACCGGGGAGTTCGAGCAATCGGGCTGAGAGGCCGGCACAACGCGCTGGCGACCCGCACCACCCGATCCGGGTAATGCCGGCGAGGGGAGCCGCTTTCCTCATGTCAGTGCAAGCCACGTACGCCGACCCGCTGGTCATCGGCGGTCGCTCCTTCACGTCCCGGTTACTTCTCGGGACCGGCAAGTTCTCCGGCCATGCGGTGATGCGCGACGCGCTCGAGGCGTCGGGCGCCGAGATCGTCACCGTCGCGCTGCGCCGCGTCGACCTGTCCCGCGCCGGTGAGGGCGACATCCTCGACTTCATCGACCCGACCGGCTTCCTGCTGCTGCCCAACACGTCCGGGGCGACGACAGCCGACGAGGCAGTGCGGTTGGCCCGGCTCGCACGAGCCGGCGGCATGCCCGACTTCATCAAGCTCGAGGTCACGCCCGACCCGCGTTATCTCGCGCCCGATCCCATCGAGACGTTGCGCGCGGCGGAGATGCTCATTGCCGACGGGTTCATCGTGCTGCCGTACTGCTCCGCCGATCCGGTGCTGTGTCGCCGGCTCGAGGAAGCCGGCTGCGCGACGGTGATGCCGCTGGGTTCGTGGATCGGTTCCAACAAGGGGCTGCGCACCCGCGATGCCGTCGAGATCATCATCGAGCAGGCCGGCGTGCCTGTCGTCGTCGACGCCGGGCTCGGCGTCCCGAGCGACGCGGCCGAGGCGATGGAGATCGGCGCGGACGCGGTCCTGGTCAACACCGCGATCGCGATCGCGAACGACCCGGTTTCGATGGCCCGCGCCTTCGCGATGGCGACCGAGGCGGGCCGCCTCGCGTACCGCGCGGGGCGTGCCGCGCCGCGGCGCGAAGCCGAGGCGTCGTCGCCGCTCACCGGTTTCCTTGGGCAGCACGGCCTCGGCCAGCCCAGCCTTGGGCAGCACGGCCTCGGCCAGCCCAGCCTCGGGCAACCGGCGTGAGCGCTGACGCCGGCCGCTTCGCTGCCGAACTCGCGGCTCTCGACACCACCGCGCTGTCGTCGTACTCGCTCGGGGTTTCCGACGGTGACGTCGACCGGGCTCTCGGCGCCGAGCACCTCTACCCGCGTCACGTTGCCGCGCTCCTCTCGCCCGCGGCTGCCGCGCGACTCGAGGAACTGGCGACGGTCGCGAGCGAACGCACGCTGCAGCGCTTCGGCCGCGCGGTGCGGCTCTTCGCGCCGCTCTACTTTTCCAACGAGTGCCTCTCGACGTGCACGTACTGCGGCTTCGCCAAGGACCTCGACGTCGTACGCCTGACCCTGACGCCCGACGAGGCCGAGGCCGAGGCACGACTGCTCGCCGATCGTGGATTCCGGCATCTGCTGCTGGTGTCCGGCGAGCATCGCGTCGCCGTCTCTCCTGACTACCTGACCGACGTCGTACGCCGCGTGGCCGCTGTCGTGCCGTCGGTGTCGGTCGAGACGCAGACGTGGAGCGACGACACCTACGCACGTCTCGTCGCGGCCGGCGCCGAGGGTGTCGTTCACTACCAGGAGACCTACGACCGGACGCGGTACGCCGAGGTGCATGTCGCCGGTTGGAAGCGCGACTTCGATCGTCGGCTGGCCTCCACTGAGCGGGCTGCCGATGCGGGTATCCGCCGGCTTGGGATCGGCGCCCTGCTCGGGCTTGCAGGGGACTGGCGTGCCGACGTCCTGGCTGTCGCCGCGCACGCGTCGTACCTCTGCCGCACCTACTGGCGTACCGATGTGACCGTCTCGCTGCCGCGCATCAAGCCGTGCGCATCCGGCTTTCAGCCGGTCGTGCCGGTCGACGACGCGTCGTACGTCCAGGCGTTGTGCGCCCTGCGTCTCGCCGCGCCGGACGCAGGGATCGTGCTCTCGACGCGCGAGCCCGCGGCGTTGCGCGACGGCTTGGTGCGTATCGCCGTCACGCACATGAGCGCAGGTTCATCGACCGAGCCGGGCGGCTATTCGCACCCGGGGGAGAGCCAGGAACAGTTCGCGATCTCCGACGAGCGCTCACCCGCGGAAGTCGCCGCAATGCTCACGGCCGCCGGCTACGACCCGGTGTGGAAGGACTCGTTCCCACTCCTGCCCCCGACCCAGGCGCGCGTCGACAATCGTGGAACCGAAGTCAAGCGGCGCGCGCAGGCGTCGGCGTTCTGACATGGCGACGATAGCGATCGTCGTCAACGGCGCGGCGCGCGACGTACCGGCCGGCATGACCGTGCCCGAGTTGTTGACCGAACTCGGCCTCGGCGTCGGCTGGGTGGTCGTCGAACACAACGGAACTGCCTTGCTGCGCAAGGAGGTTGAGACGACCGCGCTCGCTGCAGGCGACGTCCTTGAGCTGGTGCGCGCGGTGGCTGGTGGCTGACGTCGCGCGGCTGCCGCAGCTCGCGGGCGGACTGCCCGATCGCCCCTCGATGCAGGACGTGCGTCTGTACGTGTGCACGGACGCACGCCGTCGTCAGGGTGATCTCGAGGACTTCCTCGACGCCATTCTCGCCGCTGGGGTCGACGCGGTCCAGCTGCGCGACAAGACCCTCGATGCGGCCGACGAGATCTCGCTTTCTGCGGTCTTTCAGGCCGCCTGCGCTCGGTATGGACGGCTGTTCTCTATCAACGACCGTGCGGACATCGCCGCGGCCGTGCACCCGGACATCCTGCACCTCGGGCAGCGCGACCTGCCGGTGGTCGTGGCTCGGGCGATCATCGGCGACGGCATCGTGATCGGTCGCTCGACGCACGCGCCTGAGGAAGTCGTTGCGGCCGCTGACGAGGACGGCGTCGACTACTTCTGCGTCGGCCCGGTGTGGCCGACACCCACCAAGCCAGGGCGCTCAGCGCCCGGAGTGCCGTTGCTCCGGTACGCCTCAGCTGTCGCACCGCCCGGCGGGACCGGGGCCAGGCCATGGTTCGCGATCGGCGGCGTCGACCTCATGACACTCGACGAAGTCCTCGACGCGGGCGCGCGCCGCGTCGTCGTCGTACGCGCGATCACTGAGGCTGACGACCCGGGTGCGGCGGTCGCGGAGTTCGCCCGGCGACTGGCGGACGCGGCCGCGGACTCAGGGTCCTAGAAAGCATCCTCGGACACGTCCATGAGGGAGTTGTCCGTCGACTCGGTGATCTGGCGCTCGGCGGCGATCTTGGGCAGCACGTTGCGGGCGAAGAAGGACGCCGCCGCGATCTTGCCTTCGTAGAACTTCTGGTCCTTGGCCGATGCGGTGCCGGCGTCCAGGGCAGCCTTGGCGATCTCGGCCTGACGCAGCAGCAGCCACCCCACGACGAGGTCACCGGCGCAGAGCAGCAGACGAGAGGTGTTCTGACCGACCTTGTAGAGGTTGGTCACCGAGTTGCCGTCGCCGCCGCGCGGATCTGACTTCATCAGCTCGGCGACCATGAACCCGAGGATGCCCTGCACGTCCTCCAGGCCCTCGCCGAGCAGCTCGCGTTCCACCACCAGGAAGCCACCCCCGCCATCCGCATCCTTGGCGAACTCCTGGATCTGCATGGCGAGGTGGCTCACCGCCTTGCCCTTGTCGCGAATGATCTTGCGGAAGAAGAAGTCCAGACCCTGGATGGCAGTGGTGCCTTCGTAGAGCGTGTCGATCTTGGCGTCCCGGACGTACTGCTCGATCGGGTAGTCCTGCAGGAAGCCGGAGCCGCCGAAGGTCTGCAGTGACTCGGTGCCGAGCAGAACCCAGGCGCGTTCGGAGCCGACACCTTTGACGATCGGCAGCAACAGGTCGTTGACCCGGCTGGCCATTGCGGCGGGCGAGCCCTTCTCGAGCTCATCGGAGCCGCTGGTGAGCTGCGCCTGGTCGACGATGTCCTGCTGGCAGGCGGTGTAGATGACCAGGGCGCGCAAGCCCTCGGCATACGACTTCTGCAGCATCAGGGAACGTCGCACGTCGGGGTGGTGCGTGATGCTCACGCGCGCTGCGATCTTGTTCGTCATCTGGGTCAGGTCGGCGCCCTGGACACGCTCCTTGGCGTAGGCCAGCGCGTTGAGGTAGCCGGTCGACAGCGTGGCAATTGCCTTGGTGCCAACCATCATTCGAGCGAACTCGATGATCCGGAACATCTGTTTCATGCCGTCGTGGGCATCGCCGAGCAGGGTGCCCACCGCGGGCTGCTTGTCGCCGAAAGTGACCTCGCAGGTGGTGGACACCTTCAGGCCCATCTTGTGCTCGACGTTCGTGATGTAGGCACCGTTGCGCTCGCCGAGCTCACCGGTCTCGAGGTCGACCAGGAACTTGGGGACGACGAACAGTGACAGGCCCTTGGTGCCGGCGCCGCCGCCCTCCGGTCGGGCCAGGACGAAGTGCACGACGTTGTCGTAGAAGTCAGCCTCGGCCGAGGTGATGAAGCGCTTGACGCCGGTGATGTGCCAGGTGCCGTCGGGCTGTTGAGCCGCTTTGGTGCGGCCCGCGCCCACGTCGGAGCCCGCGTCGGGCTCGGTGAGCACCATGGTGGCGCCCCACTTGTTGTCGACCATGTGGCGGGCCATCTTCTTCTGGTCGTCGGTGCCCAGGTTGTAGAGAACCTTGGCGAAGGCGAAGCCGGCGGAGTACATGTGCACCGCGGGGTTCGAGCCCAGGACCAGCTCCGCGACAGCCCAGCGCAGCGACGGTGGAATGACCGTGCCGCCCAGCTCGGCGGGGACGTCGAGGCGCCACCACTCGGCGTCGAGGTAGGCCCTGTACGACTTGCTGAACGACGCCGGGACTGTGACCGAGCCCGTTGCCGGGTCGAACACCGGCGGGTTGCGGTCGGAGTCGAGCAGGCTCTCGGCGAGCTCGTTCTCGGCCAGGCGACCGACCTCGTGCAGGATCTCGCGCGCAGTGCCCTGGTCGACTTCGGCGTAGGGACCAGTGCCCAGGATCTCCTGACGGTTGAAGACCTCGAACAGGTTGAACTCGAGGTCGCGCAGATTGCTCTTGTAATGGCCCATCCGGGTCCCTCCGTGCTCTGATCGAGGCCGTACCGGGCCGCTGTTGATCACCGTTACTGGTGAGTAACATCCATGGTCCTACTGACCGGTAACAAGTGCAAGCGTCTTGCGCATTTCTAGGTCCGCGGCCTTTTGCTCGGCGCCGGGCCTGGCTTGACGCCGGGCCATCGGGCAGAGACCATTCACGGTGCCATGACTCTAGACACCGAAGCCTGCGGGCGATATGCCTCTGGACCGTGCCGTTGACCCGGCGTGACGGGAGCGTGCCGTTGACCCGGCGTTTGCTCGCCGAGCTGGTCGGGACGCTGCTGCTGGTCACCGTCGTGGTGGGTTCCGGTGTCGCCGCCCAGCGATTGTCCCCCCACGATGTCGGGCTCCAGCTGCTGGAGAACTCGGTCGCGACGATGCTCGGGCTGGCCGTGCTGATCCTCGCGCTGGGCCCGGTCTCGGGCGCACACCTCAACCCGGTGGTCTCCGCCGCAGACTGGCTGCTCGGACGGCGCGCCGGCGCCGGCCTGTCCGGCCGCGACGCCGCGGCATACAGCCTGGTTCAGACCGTCGGCGGCGTTGCCGGCGCAGAGCTTGCCAACATCATGTATGCCGTGCCGCTGCACCTGTCGTCCCATCAGCGGACCGGGCCACATCTGTGGCTGGGCGAGATCGTCGCCACCGCCGGCCTGGTCGGTCTCATCTTTGCCCTGGCGCGCACCGGTCGCGGCGCACTGGCTGGGCCCGCCGTGGGTGCCTACATCGGCGCCGCGTACTGGTTCACCTCCAGCACCTCCTTCGCCAATCCCGCCGTGACGGTCGGGCGCCTCTTCTCCGACACGTTTTCCGGCATCGCCGCATCGTCAGTCGCCGGTTTCGTCGTGGCCCAGGTCATCGGTGCGGGAGTCGGCCTGGGCTTGGTGTGCCTGCTCTACCCAGACGCCGGCGTGACGGCCGCGGAAGCGCGTGCTTCGGAAGCGCCTACTGCAGCAGTCGAGAGGCCTTGAGTGCCTTCCTCGGCGAGCTGGGTGTACCCATCGTCACACTGGCAAAGCGGAACATTGGCAAGGCGGACTCCTGAACTCGTTTAAGGTGAGCCTTACCTTACTCACGAGCACGGGAGATGGAATGCGAATCAACGCACGGGCGGCCTCTGCTGCTGGACTTGCTGTCGTGTTGCTCGGCGTCGCCTCATGCGGAACCTCGAGCTCAGGCAATGGCTCAGGCAATGGCTCAGGCAATGGCTCGGACGACAAGGCCACGCTGACGCTGTACAACGCTCAGCACGAGGACCTGATGGCGCTCATGGTCGCCGACTTCACCAAGGCGACCGGGATCAAGGTCAACGTGCGCAACGGTGAGGACTTCGAGCTCGGCAACCAGCTCGTCCAGGAGGGCACCGCCTCTCCCGCAGACGTGTTCGTGACCGAGAACTCCCCCGCGATGACGCTCGTCGACAGCAAGGGCCTGTTCACCTCGGTGGACGCCGCGACATTGGCGCAGGTCCCGTCACAGTTCGCCCCGACCGACAAGGGGTGGGTGGGATTCGCCGCTCGCTCGACCGTCTTCGCCTACAACGGCGCGCAGCTTGGGGCTGCCGCCCTTCCGGCCTCGATCATGGATCTGGCCCGACCACAGTGGAAGGGCAAGATCGGGATCTCCCCGGCTGGGGCCGACTTCCAGGCCATCGTCAGTGCCGTGCTCTCGCTCAAGGGTGAGACCGCCACCACCGCCTGGCTCAAGGGCCTGAAGGACAACGCGAAGGTCTACCAGGGCAATGGTGCCGTCATGAAGGCCGTCAACGCGGGGGAGATCCAGGCGGGTGTGATCTACCACTACTACTGGTACAAGGACCAGGCCGAGTCCGGCGCCAACAGCAACAACGTGAAGCTGCAGTACTTCGGCAACAAAGACGCCGGCGGGTTCCTCAGCATCTCCGGCGCCGGCGTGATCAAGTCCAGCAAGCACCAGGCCGAGGCCCAGCAGCTGGTCAGGTACCTCAACAGCCCGGCCGGCCAGAAGGTCCTCTCAGACAGCAAGGCCCTGGAGTACCCGATCGGCAACGGTGCTGCGGCCAACAAGGTGCTCAAGCCCCTGACTGAGCTCAGCCCGCCGATCGTCGACGTGGCCAAGCTCAACGGCCCGAAGGTCGTCCAGCTGATGCAGCAGGCGGGCCTGCTCTGACACAGCTCACGTCATTGCTGACAGCAAGCGCGGGTAGGTCAGGTAAGTCCCTGAGGACCTACCCCCGCCTGCTGCTGGTGCTGTCTGCGCTGATCGTGCTGGTCGCGCTGATACCGCTGTTCTTCGTCGTCGGCTATGTCGTCTCGATCGGCTGGGACCAGGCGGTCGCCCTCATCTGGCGCCCGCGCGTCGGCGAGCTACTCATACACACGGGCCTGCTCGTCACCGGTTGCGTCGGGCTGACGGCCGTCCTCGGCACCGGGATGGCGTGGCTGGTCGAGCGCACCACGTTGCCCGGGCGCGGTGTCTGGAACGTCCTGCTCGTGGCGCCCCTGGCCGTGCCGGCCTTCGTCAACAGCTTCGGCTGGGTCTCCCTGACCGCCAAGGTCGAGGGGTATGCCGGTGCCGTCCTGATCGTCAGTCTCTCCTATTTCCCCCTGGTCTACCTGCCGGTCGCAGCGATGCTGCGCGGTCTGGACCCCGCCCTCGAGGAGACGGCTGCGGCTCTCGGCTACGGTCCGTGGCGCACCTTCGCCCGAGTCGTGCTGCCCCAGCTGCGTCCTGCTCTGCTGGGTGGGTCGCTGATCGTGGCGCTGCACATTCTTGCCGAGTTCGGCGCGCTGCAGATGTTGCGTTTCCCCACCTTCACCACGGCCATCTACGACCTGTACCGCTCGTCGTTCAACGGGCCCGCGGCGAACGTGCTGGCGGGCGTGCTGCTGCTCTCCTGCCTCCTGCTGCTCACCGTCGAGCTTCGGCTGCGCGGTCATCAGCGCTACTCGCGCCTCGGTCGGGGTGTTGCCAGAACCATTCCGCGGCGTCGTCTTGGTCGCGCGACAGCTCCCTGCCTGGTCGCTGTCGGCGGCCTCACGACGCTCGCCCTCGGCGTACCGCTGGGGAGTCTGGTGTTCTGGCTGGTCACCGGCTCGTCCACGGACTTCCCCCTCGGTGATCTGGTGGCAACGACCGCGACCTCGCTCGGTCTCGGTCTGGCCGGCGCGATCCTGACGATGGCACTCGCGTTCCCGATCGCCTGGCTGTGTGTCCGTCGGCGGGGACGCCTGACCATCCTGCTGGAACGAAGCACCTACTTCGGGAACGCGGTCCCCGGGATCGTGGTGGCTCTGGCGCTGGTGACCGTGGCCATCCGGTTCGCCCGGCCCGCGTACCAGACCGTGGTGCTGTTGGTGTTCGCCTACGCGATCATGTTCCTGCCGCGGGCGATGGTCAGTGTTCGGGCTGCGCTGGACCAGGCGCCGCCGGTGCTCGACGACGTCGCGCACGCGCTCGGCTCCGGCCCGCTGGAGACGCTTCGACGGGTGACCCTGCCGTTGATCGCGCCCGGGCTGGGTGCTGGCTCATCGCTGGTCTTCCTTGCCGTCGTGACCGAGCTGACCGCCACCTTGCTGCTCGCGCCGATCGGCACCCGGACCCTGGCGACACAGTTCTGGAGCAACAGCAGCAGCATTGCCTATGGAGCGGCCGCTCCGTATGCCGCGCTCATGGTCCTCCTGTCGGCACCGGTGACCGTGCTTCTCACTCGTAACCGCTGGAGGTCGATGACCGTATGACCGCTGTGACCGTACGCAACCTGACCAAGGCCTTCGGATCCTCGGAGGTCCTGCGAGGCATCGACCTCGCGGTGCCCGAGGAGAGCCTGACCGCGATCCTCGGCCCGTCCGGTTGCGGCAAGACCACCTTGCTGCGCCTCATCGCCGGCTTCGACGTGCCGGACTCCGGCGAGATCCTGCTGGGCGAGCGGCTGGTCTGCGGGGACGGCCGGTTCGTCGCCCCCCAGCACCGGCGGGTCGGTTATGTGCCCCAGGAGGGGGCCCTCTTCCCGCACCTGGACGTCGCCCGCAACATCACCTTCGGTCTGCGGGGCAGCCAGCGTCGCGGTGGTCACCGGGTCGAGGAGCTGCTGGCGCTGGTGGGGCTCGATCCTCTGGTGCGGCAACGCTTTCCGCACCAGCTGTCCGGGGGCCAGCAGCAGCGCGTGGCCTTGGCTCGGGCGCTCGCGCCTGGGCCCTCACTGATCCTTCTGGACGAGCCGTTCTCGTCGCTGGACGCTGGGCTGCGTGAAGGCACCGGTCGTGCGGTCGTCCAGGCGTTGAAGGCCACCAAGACCACCGCCTTGCTGGTCACCCACGACCAGGCCGAGGCCCTGTCGCTGGCTGATCAGGTGGCGGTGATGCGCGACGGGACCCTCGCGCAGGTGGGCACACCGCACGAGGTATATCGCGCGCCCACCGACCTGGGGGTCGCCGAGTTCGTGGGTGCGGCAGTTGTGGTCGATGCCGACGTCGTGGACGGCGCAGCATCCTCCGACCTGGGTCCGCTGCACGTCCTGGCAGGCTTCGCGGGCGGCCGGGCGCGCCTGCTGGTGCGTCCCGAGCAGATCCAGCTGGTTGGCCCCTCGCGGGTGGCCTCCTCGCAGGTGAGCCCCTCGCGGGCGGGCTCCTCGCGGGCGGGCTCCTCGCGGGCGGGCCCCTCGCGGGCGGGCCCCTCGCAGGTGGGCGTTGAGGCAAGGGTGGTCGACGTCAGCTACTTCGGACACGACGCGGCCGTGCACCTTCGGGTCCTGGCGTCGGGGCGTCTGGTCACCGCCCGGGTGTCCGGGCTGTCCGTCCCGATGCCCGACACCTTGGTCCACGTGAGCGTCACTGGGCCGGTTGCGGCATACAGCCCCGACGCCTGAGGTTGCGAGCTGAGGGTGCCGCTCAGACTGTGGGCCTGCCGAGGGCGCGGTAGGCCCAGCCGGCTGAGCGCCACAGGGTGGGGTCGAGGGCGTTGCGGCCGTCGATGATGGTGGGGTTCGCCACGATCGCGGCCAGCTTGGCGGGGTCGATCTCGCGGAACTGCTTCCACTCGGTCAGGTGCAGCACGACATCGGCGTCGACGCAGGCCTCTTCCACGGTCGCGGCGTACTCGAGCTCGGGGTGGACCTGCTTGGCCGCCTCCATGGCCTTCGGGTCGTGAACAGTGACGACCGCCCCTGCCTTGCGGGCTGCCTCGGCCACGTCCAGCGCCGGGGAGTCGCGGATGTCGTCGCTGTTGGGTTTGAAGGCCGCACCCAGGACGGCGACCCGCTTGTCGACGAGCGTGCCGCCGCAGTGCTCGCGAGCAAGGTCGACCATCCGTGAGCGTCGCCTGACGTTGATCGCGTCGATCTCGCGCAGGAACTCCAGCGCCTCCTCGGCGCCCAGCTCCCCGGCGCGGGCCATGAACGCGCGGATGTCCTTGGGCAGGCAGCCGCCGCCGAACCCGACTCCGGCGTTGAGGAACTTGCGGCCGATCCGGTCGTCGTGGCCGATGGCGTCGGCGAGCTTGACCACGTCGGCGCCGGCTGCCTCGCACACCTCGGCCATGGCGTTGATGAACGAGATCTTGGTGGCCAGGAAGGCGTTCGCCGCCACCTTGACCAGCTCGGCGGTCGGGAAGTCGGTCACCAGGCGGGGCGTACCCAAGGCGAGCGGGCCGGAATACACCTCGTCGAGCAACGCAACGTCGGCGTCCGCGGACGGGCCGTCAACGCCGTAGACGAACCTGTTGGGGGCGACGGTGTCCTCGATCGCGAAGCCCTCACGCAGGAATTCGGGATTCCAGGCGAGGCGGACCTGCACGCCTTCGGGCGCACCCTGCTGGAGGCGATCACGCAGCTGGGCCGCTGTGCCCACCGGAACCGTGGACTTGCCGACGACCAGGGCCTTGCCGCCCAGGTGCGGCGCCAGCGACTGTGCGGCGGCGAAGACGTAGGAGGTGTCGGCGGCGTTCTCGCCCTTGCGCTGGGGGGTGCCGACGCAGATGAAGTGCACGTCGGCATCGCGGACCCGGGCGTAGTCGGTGGTGAAGGTCAGGAGACCGGTCGGCTGGACCTTGGCCAGGAGCTCCTCGAGCCCGGGCTCGTACATCGGCGGCACCCCACGGGACAAGGACTCGACCTTGGCGGCGTCGGTGTCGATCGCGATGACGGTGTGGCCCAGGTCGGCCATGCAGGCGGCGTGAACGACCCCGAGATAGCCCGTACCGATGACGGAGATAGTGACAGACACGTCCCGAAGGCTAACAACTCTCTCGGCCCGCTCAGACCAGAAGCCCTCGCGCATCGCATCGACGCGCACGGGGGTGAACGTTGGGGTTGCAGGGGTGGCATTCCGTGGTCGCGACGTCTTGTTCGTTCCGACAGAACTCCTTCGCCCGCCTAAGGCCCGGGGGCCCGTCGCACGCTCCGCCGACTACGCTGACTACGCTGACCGGCGTGCAGGTGATCCGGGAGCTGAGGGAACTCCTGCGACTTAGCGACTTCCGTAAGCTCTTGACGGTGCGTCTGGCGAGCCAGACCGGCGACGGGATGTTCCAGGTCGGGCTCGCGGCCCTCTTCTTCTTCTCCCCGGAGAACGCGAGCACGGCCACCGGCGTCGCCGAGGCCTTCGCGGTCCTGCTGCTCCCGTTCACGGTAGTCGGCCCCTGGGCCGGCGTGCTCCTCGATCGCTGGCGTCGCCGTCAGGTGCTTTTCGTCGGCAACCTCGCGCGGGTCGCGATCACGCTCGCCATCGCGATCATCATCCTGACCAGTGGCCTCGGCCCCGCGGTCTACGTGCTGGCGCTCGTCAATCTCTCGATCAACCGCTTCCTGCTCTCGGCGCTGTCGGCCTCGCTCCCGCGCGTCGTCGGCGGCCCGCTGCTGCTCACGGCCAACTCCCTGACGCCGAGCCTCGGCGCGGCCGCCTCGATCGCCGGCGCCGCTGCCGGCTTCGCGCTCGGCCTCGTCCTCGAGCCGGGCCGGACCAAGGACGCCGCGATCCTGGCGGTCGCCGCGCTCGTCTTCGCCACCGCCTCCGCGCTCGCAACCCGCATGGGCCGCGACCTGCTCGGACCCGACACCCGAGCCGACGCCGTGGCCATGGCGCGCGCGCTGCACGAGCTCGGCCGCGGCCTGGTCGACGGCGCACGCCACCTGCGCCGGCGCGGCACCCCGGCCCGGGCGCTCGCCGTGATGGCGACGCACCGGTTCGTGTACGGCGTCGTCTTCATCGCCAGCATCCTCATCTCCCGCAACCTGCTGGAGGACCCGGCAAACGCGTCCGCCGGCCTGAGGACGTTCGGGACGGTGCTCGCCGCCTCCGCCGTCGGGTTCGCCCTCGCCGTGGTGCTGACCCCGGTGCTCAGCCCACGCACGGGACCGCACGTCTGGATCGTGTACTGCCTCGTGCTGGCCGCGGCGAGCCAGTTCCTGCTCGCGGCGACCATCGCCCGCTGGGCCGTACTGGCCGGTGCGGTCGCGCTCGCCGGGGCCGCCCAGGGCGCGAAGATCGCGGTCGACACGATCGTCCAGCGGGACACGGACGACGCCTTTCGCGGTCGCGCGTTCGCGCTGTACGACGTCCTCTACAACGCGGCGTTCGTCGGAGCCGCGGCCCTCGCGGCCCTCGTCCTGCCCGACACCGGTTACTCGCGGACGGTCTTCGCGGCGCTGGCGCTCGTCTACCTCGCAGCCGCTGCCATCTACCTGGCCCGGTCGCGACGGGGCGCTCTGACCGCGACCAGCAAGTGATGGAACCAGGTCAGGGAAGCTCGAACTCTTCAATGGTGAACGAGTCGGGGCGGTAGTCGCTGTAGCGCAACCAGCGAGGCCGCACGCGCACGTGCTTGATGTCCGGGCTGGCAGCGCGCTCGCGGCCGTCTGGGTACTGCTCGAAGTAGGCGGTCGTGCAGCGGACCAGATCCTCGCCCAGCGGCAGGTCGGCCAGACCCTCGCACTGAAGCGTGACCTCGTCATCCCAGCCGATCACGAGCGCGACCCGTGAGTGGGAGTTGATGTTGCGGTACTTGCGCGACGAGGTCAAGGTATCGAACACGATCTCGCCCTCGGCGGTTGCGGCTACGCCGACCAGTGCGGCCTGGGGCTCACCGTAAGCGTCTCGAGTCGCGACGACCGCGAGTCCGCGTTGCCGGACGAACTCGACCAGCTGCTGTGTGTCCATCGATACCTCCTTCTGTCAGGTAGAGAAGGCTGTCGGCGCGTCAGACGGTGATGGCGACCTTGCCTCGAGCGTGCCCCTCTCCCACATGACCGATCGCTTGGGGGGTTTCGCTCAGTGGATAGGTGCGGTCCAGGACCGGTGTGATCTTTCCGGCTTCGACCAGCTCCTTGAGCGCGACCAGGTCATCGAAATTGAACGAGACGAGAAACGGCCGCAGCTTGTGGCCCACGAACCGTTTCAACACATGTGCGCTGATCACGCGACCTCCGCTGGCGAACCAGCGATTGTCGAACCCTCCGCCGTTCGGCACGAGCGTTCCGGTCGGGGTGAGCGCGCGTCGCAGGTCGGACAATGAGTGGTTCGCGACGTTGTCG
>DAITQD010000046.1:12692-17805 GCA_036833255.1 Jatrophihabitantaceae bacterium | reverse complement strand
AGCATCGCCGCGCTGCGCACCTGATCCTTGACGCCGCCGGGCTGCGGCTGCTGCTCCGTCCAGCCACCGGCGCCGACATCGAGATCTACCCGAACCCAGCCGGCCTGGGCGCGTTGTTCGCCGGCGGGGTCACCGCGGTGCTGCCCACGGTGCTGACCCAGCTGGCGGCGATGACCGGCGATGCGGTGCGCACCGAGATCGCCGCGCTCGTCGGTGCGGCCGGGCGCGGACTGGCCATCGCGACAGGGACGCCCGCTGTCTTCGACCGCGCCGCCTTGCACGCGCTGGCCGACAACCCGGCCGCGTACCTGAGCGCGCATCTCGGCGCTCTGCTGACGAACGCCGGTGCGGCCCTCGACCCGGTACTCCAACGACTGCTCGGCCTGCCGGCGGCCAACCACGTCGCCTTGCTGTCCGGCGCCGGCGTCCTCACCATCACCGTGCGGACCGCTGTGATCGAGGTCCACCCGTCCCCGCTCGCCGTGCGCCTGCAAGCATCCGCGACCGGCCTGCCGGTGATCGACTCGGTCACCCTGGCGCTGGCCGTCGACGGCACCGGCCTGTCCGGCTGGTCAGCCGCTGTCGGCCCGGCCGCGATCGACATCGACGGGCCGATCATCCGGCCCGTCGTCCGGGTCGGCTTCGACGACGCGGCCGGCTGGCAGGCCGAGACCGGGCTGGGGCTGGACGACAAGGCGCCCACCGAGACCGACCACCGCGAGCTGATCGCCCGCTGGCGGCAGGCCGACGGACTCACCGTGCTGGCGACGCACCGCGGCGGCCCGGCCACCGTCGACGAGGACGAGACGGCTGGCGGGGTGGCCACCGCTGCGGTCGGCGCCGTGCTGGATCTCGTCGGCGGCTGGGTGCTCGGCGTCCCGCTGGTGAAGACCCAGCTGAACACGCCCCTTGGCACCAAGACCGTCCGGTTCGTGCTCGAAGGCTCGATCCTGGAAACGGCAGCGTCGCCGGCCGACGACCCGCAACTGCTGCCGGGCGTACTCAACGACTGGCCCGCGAAGCTGTTCACCGTGGCCAGCCAGCTGGCTGCCGCCGCCCCGTCCGTCGAGGTCGCGCCGTTCACGTTCAGCATTGCCAAGACCGGCGACCTGCTCGGTATCGCCGTGACGACCACCGACCCGGCGGGCCTGGAGCTGTCCAACGGCGAGACCACCCTGCACCTCGAGATGGACGCCTCCTGGATCGAGCCGCCGACCGGCCCGCCACCCACGGCCGGCATCGTGCTCGACCTGCTTCGCGTCAGCGGCGCCAGCATCAGCCCGGCACCAGGAATCGCGGCCAACGGGGTCGGGCTGCGGCTCGGCAAGAGCAGCGGCCCGCTGATCGACGCCGGCCTGCGGCTGGACTCGGTTGCCGTCCACCTCTTCGGCAGCATCGTCCTGGGCACCGGCGGGCAACCTGAGCTGGCCGGCGGTGTGCAGATCGAGCTCGGCGGACTCGGCGTGCCACTCGGCGGCGGCGGCGGCGACAACGCGGTGGCGCAGGGCATCATGCACGACGCCGGTGGCAGCGGCGCCCCGCCCCGGCCCAGCTTCAGCCCCGCCGTCGCGGTTCAGGACCACGGCACCGGCGTGGCGGTCACCCTGCGGGCGGGCCGCGGCGATGGGCCCTGGTTCATGCCCATCCAGCGGGCGTTCGGCCCGGTCTACCTCGAGCAGATCGGCTTCGGCGTCACCTACCGCCAGGGGCTGACGCCCAAGCAGCTCGACATGATCAGCCTGTACCTCGACGGGAACGTCTCGCTGCTCGGCCTGTCGGCTTCGGTGGAGAAGCTGCGCTTCGGCTACCACGTCTCGCGGCCGTTCTTCGAGGCGTCGTCGTGGGAGGTCGACGTCGCGGGCTTCGCGATCTCGGCCAGCATCGCCGGGCTCACCCTGGCGGGCGGGCTGGTCAAGTTCCCGCTCGATGCGCCGCTCTCGGGGGTCGAGTACCTCGGCATGCTGAAGATCTCTTACAGCAGCTACGGAATCGACCTGTTCGGTGGGTACGCGCACCCGATCACGGCCAGCGGCGCGGAGTTCGCGTCCTTCTTCGCCTTCGGCGTGCTGCACGCGCCACTCGGTGGGGTGCCGGCGTTCTTCATCACCGGCGTCGGCATCGGCTTCGGCATCAACCGCGAACTGCACACCCCGACGATCGAGCAGGTGAACACGCACCCGTTCATGCAGGCACTGCGCTCCGGCGGCCCGGCGCCGGAACCGATGCAGCAGCTGAAGGACATGCGCACGATCGTCCCGCCCGCCCAGGGCCAATACTGGGTCGCGGCAGGTATCTCGTTCACCAGCTTCGTGCTGATCAACGGCGAGATCCTGCTGACGGTCCAGTTCGGCGACGGCCTGGAGATCGCGATCCTCGGCCTGGCCCGCGCGCAGCTGCCGACCGCCGACACGGCGCTCGTCTCGATCGAACTCGCCCTGCTGGCCCGCTTCTCGTCCAAGGAAGGCCTGCTGCTCGTGCAGGCCCAGCTGACCGAGAACTCGTGGCTGCTGGAGCGCTCGGTGCATCTCACCGGCGGCTTCGCGTTCGCCGCGTGGTGGAAGGGCCCCAACGCCGGGCAGTTCGTGATCACCGTCGGCGGCTACCACCCGCGCTTCCACCACGACGGCTATCCGGTGGTGCCGCGGGTCGGACTGCGGTGGCAACCGGCCGACTTCATCAGCATTGTCGGCGGCGTCTACTTCGCCCTGTGCTCCGAAGCGATCATGGCCGGGGTCGGCCTGGAGATCGCCGCCCATCTCGGCCCCGCCCATGCCGACCTGCGCCTGGGCGCCGACGGCATCGTGTTCTTCGACCCGTTCTGGTTCGAGGTGGCGGTGTACGCCGAGGCGCACGTCGGGATCAGGATCTGGCTGCTGTTCGGCTCCATCGACGTCGAGGTCTCGCTGGGCTTCGAGGTCATCGTCGACGGGCCGCCGGTGCACGTGCACGGACACTTCAGCGTCTACGGCATCGGGATCCCCTTCGAGTTCGGCGACTCGGCCGACCCGGCCGAGCTCGCGCTGGACGCGGCCCAGTTCGCGGAGAAGTACCTGCGGGGCGACGCCGGCGCCCAGGTGGTGCAGGCGGCGGTCCTGCGCGGCGGGCTCACTGCCGGCAAGTCCACAACACCGAACTCAGGGGGGCTCGACAAGCCGCCCGACGGCAGCGCGGCGCACCCGTTCCGGGTGGTGCCGGAGTTCCGACTCACGTTCGTCACGACCGCCCCCACCGAGAACCTGAAGCTGACCTGCGCGGCGAGCACCAAGGACGCCACCGTCTCGGCGCCGGGCCTCGGGGTCGCGCCGATGTACTCCGCGACGCTGGATACCACGCTCACGGTGACGCTCACCTCGGACGAGGCGCAGCCGTTCGACGTCGACGGAGTGCAGCTCTCGGCCCGGCCGGCCGCGGCCTTCCCGAAGGGCGTCTGGGGACCCGCACCGAACCCGAAGGCGAAGACGGTGCCTTCCGGCGACACCGTCGACGCCTGCGACGGTATGGCGATCGACACCGTGCTGCCGGATAGCCTGTTCACCGGTGCGGCCCCCATCGACTACCACCAGATCGAGCTGCCCATCGGTAAGCGCCGCAAGCCGCTGCCGTTCGTGACGAACACGGTGCAGACCGACGCCCGCGTCACCGAGGCCGTCGCCTTGCGCAACGCGGCGAAGGTGTTCACGGACGGCAACCCGGACGGCAGCCTGCGCTTCGAACGCGCCGCGCTGGTCATGGCCGCCGGCGGGACCGGCCGGACGACGGTCGCCGCGTTGCGCGGCGAGCGCACTGCCTCACCCACCTTCGGTTCGCTGGCCGACGACCTGGTCACGAGCCCGGCGCCGGTATCCCCGCCGGTCACGCCCGTCGTCGTCGACCGCACCCGGCCTGCCCCGCGCCGGTGGGCGCCGCTGGTCAAGGCACTGCTCGGCGCGCCGCTCGCCGTCGCGCTCGACCGCCCGGGCGGCACGACGGTGGCCGACCGCGGCAAGTCGGTGTCGCGCATCGCCCCGACGCCGGCGTCGGTGCAGGCGGCGCACGTCGGCCGTACCCAGTTGGGGCTCAAGCTCGTGCCGCGTGCCGCGCAGCAGACCGACCGCACGCTTGCCGCGGTGGGCATCGCGCCGGTCACCCGGCTCGCCTCCAGTGCCGTCGGCGCGGTGGCGAACGCCCGGCCCGCGCCGCAGGCGGCGCAGCGGCTGGCCGCGATGTCCGACCGGCTGCTCGACGAACCGGCCGACCGCCTCATTGCCCGGGTGGGCAGCGGCGCCACCGTCCACGACGGCGAGCTCGCCGTCATCACCATCGCCAACCGGCCCTTCGGCGACGCGCTCGACACGCTGACGATCGTCGGCGGCGCGACCCGCGTGCTCTGCCTGGCTGCGGGCGGACGGGCGTTGGACGACCGCGTCGTCGCGGCCGACGACCCGGCGCACGGCATCGTCGAACTGCCCCGCGCCACTGAGCGCATCGCCCTGGTCGGGATCGGTGGCAGTGCGTCGGTCGCCGGCCCGGTGCCCGGCTGGTACGCGGGACAGTCACTGCCCTCGATCGGCTGGGGCGCTGCGCTCGCCGGCGGCGCGGCGGTGCTGGCGCAGGGCAGCCGGGTGCGCGACAACCGGGACCGCGGCGACGGCGGCTGGCTGTCCGGGCACGAGCTGGTTACCGCCGCGCAGGTCGTCACCACGTTCACCGATCCGGTCAACGTGGTGGCCATCGTCATCGATGACTACCTCGGCAGTGACGCCGCGGCGCAGGTGTCGATGCGGCTGCTCGACGCGGCCCGCGCAGTCGACGCGGTGGGTGAACCCGTGCCGCCGCAGGTGCTCGTCGACGGCGTGCGCTCGATCCTGCTGTTCGCGGTGAAGACCACCGGCCCGGTGCCCGGTGTGCTGGTCGACGGCTGCGGCCAGGGTCATCTCGGCGGGGTGCTCGGCAGTGCTGCCGGCATCGCGTCGCTGGCCGAACTGCTGGCCGTCACCGGGGTGGAGGCCGCCGTCGCCCAGCCGTTGGTCGGTGGTCCCGGTCGACGCCAGGTGACGATCGTTCTCGCAGACGGTCCGGTGGAGAAGTTCGTCCCGCGGTCCGTGCGCCGCCGAGCGGCCAAGAAGGCACCAGC
>DAITQD010000046.1:0-12592 GCA_036833255.1 Jatrophihabitantaceae bacterium | reverse complement strand
AAGAAGGCGCGCCCATGACGACTCCCGGCTTCTTCGAGCTCTACCCAGCGGCCCGTCCGGCGCTGCCGGCAGGTGGGTACACGGCGACCAGCAGCCAGGATCTGGTGGCCGCGACCTTGCACGACGGCAATGCCACCATCCCCGTCGACGACACCGCATTCCACCTGCACATCGACGCGCCGCGTTACGTCCTGCCGCCCGACCAGATCCTCTCGACGTTCCCGCCCGCGGGCTCGCGGGGCGACTGGCGCGAACGGCTGCCACAGATCGTCCTGAAGCGACGCACCCTGCCGTGGGAGCGCAACCCGACCGCCAACCCGGCGCTGCCATCGGAGACCGCCCCGCCGTGGCTCGCGCTGGTGGTCCTCGCCGATGGCGAGGGGAAGCTCTCGACCGATGTCGAGGTGTCCAAGTGCGTGAGTGACGGCGTCACCCTCAGCGCCGACGCCGACGTACCGAAAGGCAAGTACCTCGAGGTCACCAAAGACATCGTCGAGAAGGTCTTCCCGTGCCGCGACGAACTGGACCTGCTCTGTCACGTGCGCAAGGTCGACCTGCGCGACACCGAACTGGCCCTCGGCGATGACGACGGTTACCTCGCGGTGGTGCTGTCGAGCCGGCTGCCGCAGCCCGCGCCGCCACAGGGCGAGGACCCCGACCCGGTCCCGGTGAACTACAGCGCCTACCTGATCAACTTGGAGCACCAACTGGACAAGCTCCTGCCGACCGAGCCGCCGGACCCGCCGCTGTTCTTCAACAGCCTCGAGGTGACGGCCCTGGTCAACGCGGAGTTCCTCCAGCCGGCCCCGAACGTGACCCTCGATCAGCTCGCGATGCAGATCGGCGCGGCGGCACCGGTGCTCGCCAAGGGCAAGGGCAAGCGCAGCAGCCAGAAGGCGCTCAGCGCGGCGGCCGCCCAGAGCACCGAACTCGTCCGCTACGACACCGCCAAGGGTCTGCAGACCGAGGCGGCGGCGTGGGCCACCGGTCCGGCCGGTCGTACGGCGATCACCTCCAACGACCTGGCCGTCGCGGGCGAGTACCGGGCGGGCATCGGCGCGGGTGTGCTGCAGCTCAACCCGACGTACCGCTTCCCGGTCCTGGTCTCCTGGGACTTCACCTGCACCGGCAGCGGCGGGTTCGAGCGGCTGATGAACGACCTCAACGTGGGGCTGCTCGGCACCTTCGGCGCCGACCAGCCACAGCCCCAGCCCGAGGTCGCGCTCACCGGTCACGTCGCGCTCTCGCACCGCACCCGGCGCGGCGAACCGACTCGCTCGTGGTTCCGCGGGCCGCTCACCCCGCAGCCGACGCAGCGTGCCGCGCCGGTGCTCTCGCACACCGGAGATCAGCTGCGCAAGGTGACGCCGGACGGGCGCGAGGACATCTCGCTGGCCGCGCTGTTCGAGATCGGCCGGCTGCTGACACTGAACAAGCCGACTCTGGTGGCCACGTTGATGCGATGGCGGCGCGACCTGTTCGGCGCCGCGCGCGCCCGCGAGCTCGCCGAGAAATTGTCGGCGCAGCTGTTCGCCGGCCTGGGCGTCGGTGTGGTGGGCGGGCGCGACAGTCTCGAAGACCTCGTGCGCCACCACATCGTCGGCAGCTTCACCGCCCTGGGCCGCGACCCGCTGGCGCCGAAAGCGCGCGAGGTGACCACGGCGCGAATCCCCGACGAACTCAAGGACATCACCGCCGAGCAGGTGCTGGTCGGCCTCGGCGCCGATCCCGGCGTGGCGCTGCGGGTGGGTAAGCAATTCGGCGTCGACGGGCTGGCGGCCGTCCCGATCCCGGTGGCCGAGACACCGCAGCGCCCGGTATCCCGCGACGACCGGGCCGTTGCCGCGCTCACCGATCACCTCCTCCAGCGGGTCGACGAACTGGTGGTCAACTCGCTGAAGATCGAGCAACCACCGATCGATCATCACGGGGCGCCACCCAAGACGGGCAGCCCGCCGAAGCGGACCCGCAGCCGCCGCAAGGACGGCCTGGACCGGTTGATCGACGAGGCGGCCGCGCGCGCAGATTCCCAGCAGGGTGGGGATGGCTGATGGAGCTGAACAGCACCGCCTACCTCAGCGCCATGACCGCCACGCTGCAGACGATGGTGCAGACCATCGCCCAGGTCCCGCGCAGCGAAGGCGTCGAGGACGGCGTTCCTCCCGACGGTGTGGTGCCGGCCGAGATCGTGCGGTTCCTGGCCCGGCTGCGGCTGCTCGAGGGCGTGCCGTTCAGCTACCTCGTCCCGGACGCCGAGCTGATCCCGACCGAGACGATCCGGTTCTTCTACCTCGACCGCAACGCCACCGACGCGTTGGTGCAGGGCGCCTTGAGCGTCGGCACCGTGAACGCGGCCGACCGGGTCCAGCTGGCCGAGCTGTACCCGACGGTGCGCACCGAGGCCGACCAGGCCGAGCGGCTGGTGCGCATGAAGGACGCCGACGCCCCCGCGGTCGACGCGCAGGGACGGCCAATCGGCGCCGGGGGACCGATCTCCGGTTTCGTGCTGCGGTCCCGGCTCGTCTCCGGGTGGCCGGGGATGCACGTGCGCGCCTACTCGACTGACACGCTGCCCGACGACCGCACCATCCCGGACATGGACACCAGCTCGGACCGGGTGCGGCTGCTGCGGATGGAGCGCCTCGCCCCAGCCGTGCTGTTCGTCCTCTTCGACGGCGTGCCCGCAGTCGTGCACCTCGAGGAGCCGCGCTCCGGGATCCAGTTCGGGGTCCGGCTGGACGACGTCGCCGACCCCGCGAAGCAGACCGCCGTCGTCACGGTGCGCGACGTCCTGCACCCGAACAACGGCCCACTCACGAAGCCCAACGGCGACGAGCGGACCGTGCCGGTGCCGTTCCGGGCCGGCTCGCCCGGCGTGATCAACATGACGAAGCTGAACGACGACCTGCGCAATATCACCCAGGCGAACATGGGCCCGACGATCGACGCGGCGGAGTACGCGATGCAGATGCTGCGCTTCCCGCTGCGGCAGGTGTTCGGCGACACGACGGTCCTGCAGGGGGTCGACTCCTTCGTCGCCACGGTCAAGATCGCCCAGCTGACGGAGCGCTTCCAGCTGGCCACCCAGGTGCTGAGGGGGTGACACGATGACTCAGTTCAGCCCCGACGAGATCCGCCGAGCCGCGCAGACCCCGCGCTGGGCGGCGCTCAGCCAGCTGGGCGGGGTGGCCGCGGACCTGACCAATTACGACCGCTTCCTGGTCCGCGAGCCGCGGCTGCTGGTACCGGTCGATGTGCAGGCGCTGGTGGTGCGCGCTGGCAGCAACGACACCGAGCCGATGCTCCGCCTGCTGTTCCGCGACGGGGACCAGACGCCGGCGCCCGCGGATCTGGGTAACGATGGAACACCGCGCCCGCCCGGGGTACATCTGCTCTGGTCGGTGCCGGCGGCACTGGCGCGCGGCAAACTCGTCGACGACCCGCAGGCGCCCGGTGACGCCACCCGCCGGCTGCTGCAACTGCCGTTGCTGCCTGACCGGTGGGCGGTGCTGCGGCTGGCGGTAGTCGTCGGCAACCCCCTGCCGTCGGTGACCGGATGGGTGATCGAAGCCGACGCGGGCACCATCACGCCGCTGGCGGACTGGCCGGCCGTGACGACGAACGCCGCGACGGTGCAGCCTGAGATCCCGCACGCACAACTCACCGCCCACGTCGGCGGGACGAGCTGGACGCAGTGCTACGACGCCGCGCTGGGCCGCTTCGCGCTGCACGACCCGCTCACCGATCTCGCGGGGGTCGACGTCGAGGGCGACGCGCTCGGCTACCTCGTCGCGGGCTGGTGGTCGGCGAGCACCGACGACCCGCTCAACGGTGTCGGTACCGACATCGGCTACCGGCAGCGGCTCGGCGAGCTTGGCTGGAACGACCCTGATCACCCGAGCCCGGATGCGTCGCGACGCGACGAGGCGACCAGTCGCTACCGGACGGCGAAGACCTTCGGGATGGCCACGCCGCAGCGCTACACGCAAGCGGCGTCGTCGGGGTCCGGCAAGGCGGCGGCCACGTCCGTCGGGTCGGGCTTCGTCGCCCCGGCCGCGAAGATGCTGAACCCGGCGACCAGCGGGTTCCTGCACGACGCGATCACCGCCGCGCAACTCCCGCCGGCACCCACCCGGTCGACGCTGCTGCACGGCCGCCTGCACGGCGTGCCGCTGAATGGCGTGCCGACGGCGGAGAGCCGCCCGTCCCCGGACGCGCTGCGCGTGGTGCTCGGCTCGACCACCCCGGATCTCGCCGCCAGCCTGGCCGTGGCGGGGACGGGCCTGGGTGCCGCGGATCAGGACGCGCGCCGCGCCGCCGAGCGCCTGCTCGCGGCGTTCTCGGCCGGGCTGATCATGCGGATCGGCGAGACGGACGCGTGGTCGGACATCGCCGAGTACGAACACGCCCACGGCTTCGGCTCACTGCCCGGCGGCGCCGAAGGGGTCGACCGGTTCGTCGACAAGCCCGGGGCCACCGCCGACCCCGGCGCGGGCTTCCGGCACGGCCGGCTTCCCCGCCGCCAGGCCATCCGCAAGGGCGCCGCAGCGCCCGAGGCGACGATCCTGTGGAGCGCCATCGAACGCCCCGCCGCAGCCGCACAACGCATGTCGATCGAGCTGAACCGCTTCGTCGCAGCCGACCAGTTCGACGGTCCGACCTACGCCGTGCCGCCGACGCCACCGGCCACCGTGCGCGAGGTCGTGCGTCCCGCGCCGCGGTTCCACCAACCGGCCGCGCCGGTGGTCGCGGTCGCCGGCGGCGGCCGGGCACTCAGCGCCGTCGAGCGCGAGGAGGCCGACGGCGCGCTGATGTGCCGGCTGTCCGACCAGACCTCCCGCGGTCACGCCGGGGTGCTGGCTGCCGCCGAACTGCTCACCACGATCGGCAGCGCCGCGGTCCCCGACGAGGTGCTCGACCTGGCGCGGGAGGCGCTGGCCGAAGATCCCTACCTGTCCCGGTGGCGCACCGACCGCACCGTGCCCCGCGGCTTCGACCGCGACGCGACCCTCGCTCGGTTCGTCGCCGAGTCGGCGGTGGCGCACTCGTACTACGCCGCCGACAACGACCGGCTCAGCGGCTTCCTCGGCGCCGAGGTGTCCTCGGCCGCCTCCCGCCAGACGGCGACCGAAGGGCTGCTGCGGCTGTCGCTGTCCGAGGGTGTCTGGTCGCATCCCGAAGGCGTGACGATGTGGGGCCAGCCGTGGCGGCCGATGTTCTGCGACTGGCAGGTCACCCTGGATCTCGGCTCGGTCGACGGCTGGGGACTGGACGGCGTCGACCTCGACCCTGGCGAGACGGCGCCGGCCACCCCCGACTCGCTCACCCTGTCCGGCCGCAGCGGGCTGGTGACAGGCGTCGCGGGCACCCTCGCCGCGGGGATCGACAAGTGGCTGGCCGAGGAGCGGCAGCGCGATCTCGGCGGCCATGGGCTCGCCGACCCGGCGACCGAGAACTCGCTCAGCGCGCTGCGCGACGCGATGTCGCGCATAGACCTCATGTCCGTCGCGCTCGACGGCATCCGTGAGCGGCTGCTCGGCCTGGACTACGAAGGCGGCCTGATCTACCGCGACACCGATGCGCTGCCCGACGGCACCCCGCGTGCCGTGGTCCTGGCGCTGCCCCGGCTGCTCGCCTCCGGCCGGATCACGCTTACCGCGGCGCGGCTGGTGGACGCGTTCGGTCGGTCGCTCACGCTGCCGGTCGACGACGTCCTGGTGCCCGCCCGGCTCAGCGACGAGAGCGGCCGCGCCATGCTGGCCCGGCCGCGGCTGACCGCACCCGCGCGCTGGCACTTCGATCTCGTCGACGCCACCTCGACGGCGGTGGGCGCCGCCCTGGCCTGCGTCGATCAGTCCGATCCGAGCAAGCAGATCAACCCCGTCGCCGGCTTCCTGCTGCCCGACCACATGGACGAGTCGCTCGAGGTGTTTGCCACCGACGGCCGGCCGCTGGGCGAGCTCCTGCACGACTCGTTCAGCGACGCCGTCACCTGGGAGATCGCACCGGGGCGCACCGACGTCGCCCCCGCGGCCGGCCCGACCGACGACCCCGACGTCACCCACCACCGGGTCGGCTGGATCGCCGCGGGTCTGGTCGCGGCCGATGCGTCCGCCCGCAACGGCACCCCCAACCGTCCGGAGACCGAGTCCGCGCTGTCGGCGATGCTGCGGGCCATCGACACCACGCTCTGGACCGTCGACCCGTTCGGCTCGCTCGGCACCGAGCACATCGCCGGGCTCGTCGGGCGGCCGATCGCGGTGGTCGCGGCCCGGCTCTCGCTCGACGTCTACTCCGACGTCGCCGAGCGGGCGTACTCCGACGAGGCGCTGCGTAGCGGGCGCAGCGCGGCGTACGACGCGCTCGCGGCGCTGTCGTTCGAGGTCCGTCTCGGCGAGATCACCCGCGCCGACGACGGCCTGCTCGGCTACTTCGTGGACGACGACTACGCGCATTTCCACCTCGTCGACCAGGTGATCGCGGCCGAAGCGCTGCCCAGCGGCCGGCGGCAGGGCGTGCTCGATCCGGACAGCGCGGACCCGAGCGCGCCGGTCGCGATCGACCACCCGTACGTCGACGCCTCCGGGGTGCTGCAGATCCACCCGGGCCAGACCGCGCGGCTGACGCTGCTGATGCACCCGGGCGGCAAGGTGCACCTGACCTCCGGCATTCTGCCGCGCACCGATCGCGCACTGGCACGCGACTGGGTGCAGCCTGGCCTGGCCGTACTGGCCCCGTCGCTGCGCTGCGGCCCGCTGTTGATCGACGCCGACAAGGTGCGGCTGCCGAAGGTGGCGTCCTTCCCGGCCGAGCAGCTGTTCACCCGTCGCGACACGGCGACCTCGTGGAAGGACGATCCGATTCTGGCCGCGACCCAGTCGGCGATGCTGCCGGACACCGCGCCTGAGGTGCAGGAGGGCTGGATCCGGGTCGCGCCGAACCCACCGGCCCCCGACGGCGCCGGAACATCCGGGTAGGAGGGGCGATGGGACGCTACGACTGGCCGGCGCCACCGCGCGGCGAGGACGACCCGGGGGGCCGCGCCCGGTATCTAACCCAGCTCCGGCCGACCCTGGATCCGACGACGATTGCCCCGCTGACGCCGAAGAAAAGCACCCGCCGCCGGCCCCGCGCGGTGCCGCACAACGCGCCGTCGGGCGCCAACAATCTGTGGTTCCCGATCGGGCCCTCGGTGATGACCAACGGCCAGGCCGGCGGCAACCCGAATGTTGCGGGCCGGATCCGCGACCTGATCGTCGAGCCGACCGCCGGTCTGCGCATCTACGCCGCCAGCGGCACCGGCGGGGTGTGGTTCTCCGCGGACCGCGGCGAGACCTGGACCCCGCTGGATGAGTTCCAGGAGTCCGACCGCACCGCTATCGGGAACCTCTCGGCGGCGCTGGCGTGCGGTGCGGTCCACGTCAGGTTCGGCGCAGCCGCCGACGGGTCGCAGGACGAGGTGTGGATCGGCACTGGCGAGCAGTCGCTGAGTAGCGCGGAGGCGTTGCCGGTCGGCCCCGGCGGCGGGCTGCCCGGCGGCCAGCTGGCCGGCATCGGGTTCCTGCACCTCGATCCGTCGGCCGGCCCAGGTTGGACGGTCGTCAAGGGCGGGACGTCCGCCGCCGAACCCGACACCCTGCGCGGCGAGTCGTTCTATCGCATCGCCGCCGACCCCGGCAACGACACCCAGTTGGTGGCCGGGACTACCAAGGGCCTGTACGTGCTGCCGGCCGGCGGTTCGTGGACCAAGGTCGCGTCCTACCCGACCACGTGGGACCAGGACCCGCTGGACGTGGTGCTCACCCGGCTCACCGGACCCGATCGGGTGCGCATCTGGGTGGGCGTGACCACCGGCGTGCTGGTGGCCGAATTCGCGGGCGCGCCGGCGACCCCGATCAACCCGGCCAGCCTGGTGTTCACGCCGGTCCGGCTAGACAACATCCACGTCGCTCCCGTGCGGGCCGACGGCCTGCCCCCCGGTGGCACGCGGGTGCAGCTGGCCACCGACGGCACGACGGTCTACGTCCTGGGCCGGCGCATCGCGCTGCCGGCCGACAAGACGCCACCGGCGCACGCCTGGCGGATCGACGCCACGGTTGCCACGGCGGCGTTGGCCGCGTTGAGGGCAGCGGAGCTCACCGGCGTGCCGCCGGACCTGTTCATGTCAGCCGGCGACCAATCCAGTTACGACATGTGCATCGCGGTGCACCCGACGGTGGCCGGCCGGCTCTACGTCGGCGGCGCGGCCGCCTCGACCCCGACCGGCTATAACGGCGCGATCTATCGGTGCGAACTGGCCGGCACGACCCTGACCCCGACGCTGATCGGCGAGGGCACGCATCCCGACGTCCACGTCCTGCGTGTTGGCCCGATCGGGCCGCCCGTGCCTGCGGCGCACACCGTGTGGGTGGGCTGCGATGGCGGGCTGTTCCGCAGCGACTCCGACGGCGATCCCAACACGTTCGTCAACCGCAACGACGGGCTAGCCGTGCTGCAGCCCGGCTACGTGGCCTCGCACCCGACCAACCCAGGCATCGTGGTCGCCGGCTTCCAGGACAACGGCACCGCGATCCGGGTCGGCGACGGCGTGTGGGAGCAGAAGTTCGGCGGCGACGGCGGCGGGGTCGTCTTCGACCCGGCCAGCGACAACCGATACTTCCGGCAGTACGTCCAGGCCACCTGGAACAGCAGCGACAATAGGGGGACCCGTCCCGTACTACGAAGGCGCGCCCGGGAGAAAGGCTCGCTCAAGACGTCGGAGACGGTCGAGTCGGGGGCCTCGTTGTTCTACAGCGGTGCCGATGCGGTGGTGCACGGCGGCGACACCCACCTGGCGTTCGGCAGCGACCGGGTCTGGTACTCGCGCGACTGGGGCGGCTCGTGGGTAACGCTTCCGACCGCGACGGATCCCCGCGGCGGCGACAACCCGAACCTGGCCCAGGACGTCCTGCTCAAGATCGGCGTACCCGGGGCATTCAGCGACACGACCGGCTCCAACGACTGCTGCAGCACCACGAGGGTGGGTTCGGCCGTCGTCGGACACGGGATCATCGCGGTCAAGTTCAGCCGCCTGCCCGAGGTACCCACACCCGCGGACATCCTCACGCTGCGGGTGCTGGCGCTGTATCCGCTCGGGCTGGTGTGGTTCACCGGCACCAGGGCCGCCGGGACGACCGGGGCGTTCACCTGGGCCCGGCCCGCGACGTTCGTGCAGCAGGCCATCCGGGCGCCGCTCACGCCTACCGAGGTGGCGGACTTCGGCGCGGGGCATCCGCTGGCCTTCCTGCCCGCGGCCGGCGTCGTCAGCGACGTCGCCGTGCACGACCCGACCAGCGGCACGCTCGGCTCGTGTTACGTCACGACGACGGGCGGGTCGGTCGGACCTGCGGGCGGGCCGTTCGCCCCGCTGGACACCCTGTGGTTCTTCGACGGCGTCGACAAGTGGTTCCCCACCGGCCTGCGGGTCAACCTCGCCGGCGTCGGCAACTGGGGCACGGGGATCCGGGTCACCGCCCCCGCGCTGGGCGTCGTCGTCGACCCGGACGACAAGAACACCGTGTACGTGGCGACTAGCGTCGGCGTGGTGCGCGGCGTACTGACGATCGGGGGGACGGTGGCGGCGCCTACGTACACGTGGGCGTGGTCGCAGTTCATGAACGGCCTGCCCGAGGCTGCGGTGCAGGACCTGTCGATCCGCAGGTACGGCACCGTCACGCTGCTGCGCGCGGCGTTGCAATCGCGTGGCGTGTGGGAGACCGACCTCGCCACGCCGGCCTCGACTGCCCTCACCTATCTGCGGGCGTACCGCACCGACACGCGACGGTTGCTGCCGACCCAGCTGTCCGGGCCAACGCTGGCCGGGGATGTGAGCCCGGCGCTCTACGACGACAGCCCGGACATCGTCATCGACGCCACCGGCGTGGCCCGGACAACCCCGCCGACCGAGTCCGAGCTGGCGAAGATCCCGTCGCCCGGACCGGCTACCGCCGCGGCCCGGGTGACGGTCGCCAACCGGCACCCGCAGGTGCACGTGCTGATCCACCACCGCTCGAGCCTGGCCGCACCGCCGGCCCAGGTGCGGGTCGCGCTGCTGCGCCACGCCCTGCCGGCGAACGGCGTCTTGCCGCTCGGTGGGCTGTGGCCCGTCCTAGTGGCCGCCGCGGCCGCCGGCACGTCGCCGGCGCTGCCCGACGGGTGGACCAAGGCAGCCGCGTCGCTGTCTCTCAACCCGAGCGGGCCGGTGGAGCCGCGGCTGCCGCGGGCGGTGACGTTCACCGTCGACCTGTCCGCGGACGCGGCCGGGTCGGCGATCCTGCTGATGGCGGTGGTGCTGAGCACGACGAACCAGATCAGCCCGGCGGATCTACGGCTCAGCGCGACGACGCAGGCGGCGACCGCCGACCAGCTGGTGATGAGCTCGCCGCACGTGGCCGCGAAGTCGATAGTGATCAGGTGACGTCGGTGACCGGCTCGGTGAGCAGGAAGACGCCGGTGCCCGCGTAGCCGGTCGCGGTGACCTCCCGCCCCTCGAGGGCGTGCAGTTCCGGGTCGAGGCCGAAGCTCGGACCGTCGGTTCGACGCAGCAGCCAGGTGCGATCGGCGGTGACGAGCACCGCGGTCGACTGCTCGGACTTCGACCCCTTGGCGACGTGCTTGGTGTGCACCGTGCCGCGTACCGTCTGCGTGCTCATCGCGGCACCGCCACCCGCACCGTCGGCTCGCCGCCGGGATGCTCGCGCACGACGACGACGGCCTTCGGCCGGCCGCGGGTGGCCGGGACGAACGCTACGTGCGTGGTCGGACGCAGGCCTTTGGCCAGCCTCGCGCTAAGCCCGCCGACTCCGCCCACCGAGTCGAAGGTCCGGATCCGCACCGACTCCGGGATCTGCTCGCCCAGCAGGTCGGCGAGCCGGGCGTGGGTCAGACCTGCACGCTTGCGGGGGGTGTCGTTGCTGGCGGTGGTGCTCCGGGCGAGCGCATCACCGAGTGCGCCCAGCGTCACCCGCCGGGACAGGACAGCCGCTGACATGGTCGGTTGCGGAATCCGGTGGCCGGCCTTCGGCGTGGCGCGGCGCGGCGCTGCGGCATGCGGCACGGCATTGTGTGGCACTGCGCCGTTGGCCACGAACGGCTGCAGCGACGGGTCGCCGAGCAGGTCGAACTGCCCCAGCGTCTTGAGGTCGGTCGGGTCGAGGAACGACTGTCCCTGGACGAAGCGCTGCCGGGCGCTGAGGGCGGCCCGGCCGAGCGACGCGCCGCCGAGCACCTCGTCGAGGAATAGCCGGCACAGCACGTCGGCGTACTCGTTGGCCGACGCCGGTCCGTAGGCGACGGTTGAGGCGCCGAACACGCCGGCCGCGCCGGCGAGTAGGTAGCTCATGGCGACGCTGGCCTGACCGTTGGCCGCGGCCGGTGGCCAGTGCGCGGTGCCGTAGCAGCATTCCGTCGCGACGACCGTGCCAGGCGAAACCATTCCGGGCAGCCGGGCGGCCTCCACGGCGTGCGGCAGGTCCCAGTTGTTCGGGCTCAGCTGGCCGTACCAGATCGGGTCGAACTCGCCGCCGTGACAGTTGACGAAGTGCAGCGGAGCCGCCAACAACGACTTGGTCCAGACCGGCCCGTCCGTCGGTGAGGTGTGCGCCGCGCCGCTGACGCCGGGCAGCTTGCCGAGTGACAGCTGGGTCGACCCGCGCCACACCTTGGCGCTCACCGCGAACACCGGTGCCGGCTGCGGCCTGATCAAGGCGGAGGCGCCAGTCGCGGCGGCGAGCTGGGTAAGTAGGGCGGCGGGATCGGCGAGCCCGACAAGGTCGGGGATCCGCCCGACCGCTCGCGTGGCGCCGCGGTAGTCGGCAGGCGACGAGCTGAACGGCGCGTCGCAGGCGAAGGGTAGGTCGCTGGGCACGAACTGGTCCGGGTCGTCGTCCGGGTCGCCAGTCCACAACGGGTTGCTGAGGGTCATCGGGCTGAGCAGTTCCGGACCGCCGAGCAGCATCAGATAGGCCGGGCTCCACGCGGAGTAGATGTGATCGATGGTGGCCTTGATCGCCGCCGAGTCGCCCGGCGAATCGATCTTGGTGGTGCCCACCTTCTTCGCGTCACTCGCCGAGTCGATGGCGAAGAACCGGGTCGTGATCCCGCGGCTCTTGTCTGCCTTACTCAGCTGGGTGACGGCGTGGCGGATCTCGGCCCACCCGCTGGCGCCGTACTTGGCCTTTGCCGCGCCGCGATGGGTGAGCACCACCTTGATGACGGAAGGCAAGATCGGCCCCCAAATTCTGCGGAGAGCGGGTGCGACGGCGCCAGGAAACTGTAACTTGATCGCATCCTGAATCGTTAGCTGGCGGCGTGCGGATTCGAAAGGACTGCGATGGCCTGGGGGACAGCGCGCAAGAGGTTCATCGCGGAGGTCTGTGCCGGCGTCGCGACAGCGGTCGCCACGGTCCTGACCCTGCTCGTACCCGAGTGGATCGAGGTCGTCTTCGCCGTCGACCCAGATCACGGCGACGGCTCGCTGGAATGGATGATCGCCGCCGGTTTCGGCCTAGCCACCGTCGCCCTCGCCGCCCTGTCGTGGCTGGACCGCCCCCGC
>DAITQD010000045.1:15156-18080 GCA_036833255.1 Jatrophihabitantaceae bacterium | reverse complement strand
AGTTGAGGCGCCCGCGCCTCAGACCGATTCGCCCGCGGCCCGCAGGCGGGACAGGGCGCGGTCGCGTGCCGCCACGCCGTCGGCTCCGGAGTCCGGGTCGGCCCGGTCGAGGGCCGCCCGCGCGCGCGCCGTGTCGATGTCGTCTGCGACCTCGGCCATCTCGGCCAGCACGGACACGCCGTCCTTGCGGACGGACAGGAAGCCGCCGTGCACGGCGACGCGCAACGCTGACTCCTCGGCGCGGTCGATGCGCACCACCCAGCCCGGCTCGAGGGCGCCGAGCAGCAGTGCGTGCCCAGGCAGTACTCCGAGCTCGCCCTCGGTCGTGCGGGCGTAGACGGCGGTCGCCTCACCTGACCAGAGCGCCCGCTCGACCGACACCAATTCCACGTGCATCGTCGTCATGGCAATCAGGCCTTCTTGAGTTCGTGCGCTTTGCGCTCGAGGTCCTCGATGCCGCCGCACATGAAGAACGCCTGTTCCGGATAGTCGTCGAAGTCGCCGGCGGCCAGCTTCTTGAAGGCGTCGATCGTCTCGGCGACCGGCACGAAGGAACCCTTGAGGCCGGTGAACTGCTCGGCAACGAACGTGTTCTGCGAGAGGAAGCGTTCGATGCGCCGGGCCCGGCCAACGATGATCTTGTCCTCCTCGGAAAGCTCATCGATGCCGAGGATCGCGATGATGTCCTGCAGTTCCTTGTAACGCTGCAGAATCTGCTTGGTGCGCGATGCGACGTCGTAGTGCTCCTGACCGATGTATTGCGCGTCCAGGATGCGCGAGGTCGAGTCGAGCGGGTCGACAGCGGGGTAGATGCCCTTCTCCGAGATCGGCCGACTGAGCGTCGTCGTCGCGTCGAGGTGGGCGAACACCGTGTGCGGCGCCGGGTCGGTGATGTCGTCGGCGGGAACGTAGATCGCCTGCATCGAGGTGATCGAGTGGCCACGCGTGGAGGTGATCCGCTCCTGAAGCTGGCCCATCTCGTCGGCCAGCGTCGGCTGGTAGCCCACGGCCGATGGCATGCGGCCGAGCAGCGTCGACACCTCCGAGCCGGCCTGCGTGAACCGGAAGATGTTGTCGATGAACAGCAGCACGTCCTGCTTCTGCACGTCTCGGAAATACTCGGCCATGGTCAGCGCCGAGAGAGCGACCCGCAGGCGGGTGCCAGGCGGTTCGTCCATCTGGCCGAAGACGAGCGCGGTCTTCTCGAGAACTCCCGACTCGGTCATCTCAGTGATGAGGTCGTTGCCCTCGCGGGTGCGCTCGCCAACACCGGCGAACACCGACACACCACCGAAGTTCTCGGCTACCCGATAGATCATCTCCTGGATGAGCACCGTCTTACCGACGCCGGCACCGCCGAACAGGCCGATCTTTCCGCCAGTGACGTAGGGCGTGAGCAGGTCGATGACCTTGACTCCGGTCTCGAACATCTCGGTCTTGCTCTCGAGTTGGTCGAACGGTGGGGGCTCACGGTGGATCGACCACCGCTCCTTGATGTCGAGTTCGTCGGCCGAGACGTCAAGCGGCTGGCCCAGTGTGTTGAACACGTGCCCAAGGGTGACGTTGCCGACCGGCACCGTGATCGGCGACGCGGTGTCGACGACCTCGGCGCCGCGTACCAGGCCGTCGGTGGGCTGCAACGCGATGGCGCGAATCATGTCGTCGCCGATGTGCTGCGCCACCTCGAGGGTCAATGTCTTGGACAGCTCGCCGAGCGAGATCTCCGTGGTCAACGCGTTGTACAGCGGGGGGAGCGAGTTACGCCCGAACTCGACGTCGACGACGGGGCCGATCACTCGGACGACGCGTCCGCTGGATCTGTCGGCCGTCGCGGTGTCGGATTCAGTATCGGACAGAGTAGTCATCGCTCGTCACTTCCTGCTCCGGCGAGAGCCTCGGCGCCGCCGACGATCTCGCTGATTTCCTGGGTGATCTCGGCCTGGCGTGCCTGGTTGGCCAGCCGGGTGTAGGTCGTGATGAGGTCGGTCGCATTGTCGCTGGCCGACTTCATTGCCCGCCGTCGAGCCGCCGATTCTGACGTCGCCGACTCCAGCAGCGCGGAGAAGATCCGTGCGCTGATGTAGCGCGGCAGAAGCGCGGCGACCAGTTCTTCGGGCTCAGGTTCGAACTCGTAGGACGCTTCGGGTGCGTCGTCCTTGTGCTGCCCCTCGCCGTCGCCAGCCTCGTCGGCATCGTCGTTCGCACCCTTGACCGGCGAGACGAGCGCTGCGGTCGGCGTCTGGCTCACCGAGTTCACGAACTGGGTGTAGACGACGTAGAGCTCGTCGATGCCGGGTTCACCGTTCGACTCACCCGCCGACGTGGCTGTCAACGCCTTGACGACGGTCTCAGTCGAATCGCGCGCGTCGAGGAAGTTGGGCTGCTCGGAAAAGCCTGTCCAGTTCCCCGACAGCGCGATGTGGCGGAACTTGTAGTAGGCGACACCCTTGCGGCCGATCACGTACCAGGCGACATCCCTACCCTCGCTCTTCAGCTTGGCCGCCAGCGCGTTGGCCCGCCTGATGGCGTTGGAGTTGTAGCCCCCAGCCAGGCCGCGGTCGCTGGTGACGACGAGGATGCCCGCGCGCTGCGGTGACTCGACGCCGGTCAGCATCGGATGCTCCAGCGACGCGTTGTTGCCGAGCGCCGCGAGGGCCCTGGTGAGCTCCTCGGCGTAGGGGCGGGCAGCCTTCATCCGCGTCTGCGCCTTGCCGATGCGCGACGCGGCGATGAGCTCCATCGCCTTGGTGATCTTCTTGGTCGACTGGATCGTACGGATTCGGCGCCGGTAGACGCGAAGCTGGGCTCCCATCGGCTACTTCGCCGCGTCGCTCGTGCTGGCGGTGTCGGCCGACGTGGGCTCGCCCTGGTCGGCTGGGGTGTCGGCGTCCTTCGCGTCGGCCTCCGGTGCGTCCTTCGCGTCG
>DAITQD010000045.1:0-15056 GCA_036833255.1 Jatrophihabitantaceae bacterium | reverse complement strand
CGGGCGGCCTGCGGAGGCCGACGAGACGGACTTGCTGGTGTCGCTGGGCTGGAACTGCTTCGTGAACTTCTCGACGACGCTCTCCAGGTCGGAGACCATGCTGTCCTCGAGCGCCTTGGCGTCGGCCAGGGTGTCGAAGAGCTCCGGCGAGTTGTGCGCGATGTAGTCGAGCAGTTCGCTCTCGAAGCGGCGGATGTCGCCGACATCGATGTCGTCCATCTTGCCGGTGGTGCCGGCCCAGATCGACACGATCTCGCGGCCGACCGGGAACGGCGAGGAGGCCGGCTGCTTGAGCAGCTCGACCATCCGGGCGCCGCGGGCCAGCTGCTGCTGGCTGGCCTTGTCGAGGTCGGAGCCGAAGGCGGCGAACGCCTCGAGCTCGCGGTACTGCGCCAGGTCGACACGCAGCCGGCCGGCGACCGCTCGCATCGCCTTGGGCTGGGCCGCGCCGCCGACGCGTGACACCGAGATGCCGACGTTGATGGCGGGACGGACACCGGCGTTGAACAGGTCCGTCTCGAGGAAACACTGGCCGTCGGTGATCGAGATGACGTTGGTCGGGATGTAGCCCGACACGTCGTTGCCCTTGGTCTCGATGATCGGTAGGCCGGTCATCGACCCGCCGCCGAGCTCGTCGGACAGCTTCGCGCAGCGCTCGAGCAGCCGCGAGTGCAGATAGAAGACGTCACCGGGGTAGGCCTCGCGGCCCGGGGGGCGACGCAGCAGCAGCGACACCGCGCGGTAGGCCTCGGCCTGCTTCGTGAGGTCGTCAAAGACGATCAGGACGTGCTTGCTGTCGTACATCCAGTGCTGCCCGATAGCCGAGCCGGTGTAGGGCGCCAGGTACTTGAAGCCCGCCGAGTCCGACGCAGGTGCCGCAACGATCGTGGTGTACTCCATCGCGCCGGCCTCGTCGAGCGTGTCGCGGGCGGCGGCGATCGTCGAGCCCTTCTGGCCGATCGCCACGTAGATGCAGCGGACCTGCTTAGCCTGGTCGCCGGTCTTCCAGTTGTCACGCTGGTTGATGATGGCGTCGAGGCAGACCGTGCTCTTGCCGGTCTGGCGGTCGCCGATGATGAGCTGGCGCTGGCCGCGGCCGATCGCCGTCATGGCGTCGATTGCCTTGATGCCGGTCAGCAGTGGCTCGCGGACCTCCTGGCGCTGCACCACCGAGGGCGCCTGCAGTTCGAGAGCTCGCCGCTCGTCGGACTCGATCTCGCCCTGGCCGTCGATGGGCTGGCCCAGCGGGTTGACGACCCGGCCGAGGTAGGCGTCGCCGACCGGCACCGAAAGGATCTCGCCGGTGCGCCGCACCTGCTGCCCTTCCGCGATCTGCGATGCGTCACCGAGGATGACGACGCCGATCTCGCGCACGTCGAGGTTCAGCGCGATGCCCAGCGTGCCGCCCTCGAACTCGAGCAGCTCGTTCGTCATCGCGCCCGGCAGCCCTTCGACGCGGGCGATGCCGTCGCCGGTCTCTGCGACGATGCCGACTTCCTCGCGCGAGGCCTCTGGCGAATAGGACGAGACGTAGCTCTCGATCGCGCTACGGATCTCGTCTGCGGAGATCGTCAGCTCTGCCATCAACGTTTCCCTTGCCTTAGTCGGGTGTTCAGTGTCTCGGTGTTGTCATCGTGCCGTGCTAGCCCGCGAGGGCTGTCCGTGCGCTTGCCAGCCGGGCGGCGATGCTGCCGTCGATGACCTCGTCGCCGACGCGAATGACCACGCCGCCACGCACCGTTGGATCAACGGCCGTGCGGATGTCGATCGGTCGCCCGTACATCGCGGTCAGCGCTGCGGCAAGACGGGACTTCTGGCCGCCGGTCAGCTCGACCGCCGAGATGACCCGGGCCATCGAACGGCCGCGGCGGGCGGCCGCAAGCTCCAGCAGGTTGTCGATCCCGAACGTCACGATGCGCTTGCGCTGGCTGGCGACGGCGTACTCCAGCAGCGTGCGGGTTATCGGGTGCACCTTGTCGCCGAGGACCTCACGCAGGAGGGCGGTGCGACGCTCGGCGTCGGCGGTGGCATCGTCGAGCGTCGCCGTCAGGCGCGACTCGGCGTCGAGCACCCGCCCGAAGCGGAAAAGCTCGTCCTCGACCTCGTCCAGCACGCCCTCCTGCTCGGCCGCACCAAACAGCACGTCGTCGGCCATGGTCTCCAGAGCATCCAGCAGATCCCACGGCGAGGACCACCGCAACGAGACCGCGTCCCGCACGACCTGCACCGAGCTGGTCCCGATCTTGTCGTCGAACAGCGTGCCGGCAAGATCCGCGCGCCCCTCGGCGGGCGTGCTCGGGTCGGCCAGCGTCCGCCGCAACCGCGGCTGGCGGATGAGCAGGTCGACGACCGCGTAGAGCTCCTGCGCAAGACCGGTCATGCCCTGCGCTGTCGAGAACCGTCCGGTCACGCCGTCAAGCCGCTCGCGCAGCGTGGCGAGCGACTCCCGGCTAGCGGCGTGCTTCACGACTGGCTACCCGCCTGCGCATTGTCCTGAGCCACGAGAGCGGCGATGAACGCGTCGACCGTCGCCGTCACCTGTGCGTCGTCGGCGAGATGCTGGTCGACGATCTTCTCCGACAGCTCGACTGCCAGCGTGCCGATCTCCGCGCGCAGCTCGCGGATGACAGCTCCGCGCTGGTTGGCGAGCAGCTCCTCGCCGCGGGTCACGATGCGGGCCGACTCTTGCTGTGCCTTCTCGCGCAGCTCCTCGACCGTGCGCTGTGCCTCGGCGCGCGCGTGCTCACGGATCTGCTGCGCCTCTTCGCGGGCCTCGGTGAGCGCGTGCTTGTACTGCTCTTCGGCCTGCTGGAGCTTCTTTCGGGCCTGCTCGCTGTCCTCGACCTGCTTGGCGATCATTGCCTGGCGCTCGCGGATAACCTTCTGCACCGGCGGCAGGATGTAGCGGCCGATGATCGCGAGGATCAACAGGAACGCGATGAGCTCCGCGATGAAGGTCGCGTTGGGCACCAGGAAATTGCCGGAAGCGAGTATGGGCTTGCCCATGACGGAGAAGTCCTTACTTGCTGGAGAGGACGAAGACGAACAGCACCGCGAAAGCGAGGTTGATGAAGTACGCCGCTTCCACCAGGCCGACCGTCAGGAAGAACAGCACCTGCAGCTGCCCCTGCGCCTCGGGCTGACGGGCCACGCCCTGGATGAGCGAACTACCGGCGAGACCGTCACCGATCGCCGCGCCGACGGCGCCGCCGCCGAGCGCGAGCCCGCCGCCGACGAGACCGCCGGCGAGTTCGATTGCCTGAGTCTGCGTGTTAGCCATTTCTCCTCAATTCGATAGGTCGACGAACCTGTGTTTGCCGCATCCAAGGGGACTCGAACGTAATCAGTGCGCGCCCTCCTCGGACGGTTTGATCGAGCTGAGGTACAAGATCGTCAACAATCCGAAGATGAAGGCCTGGATCAGCCCGATGAAGGAGTCGAAAAGCTTCCAGATGATGTCCGGCGCCCAGAGCACCGCCGCGGGCAGGGCCGCGATCAGCGCCAACATGATCGTGCCGGCGAAGATGTTGCCGAAGAGTCGCAGCGACAGCGTGACCGGCTTCATGATCTCTTCGATGAAGTTCAGAGGTATGAGGACGTATGGCTTGCGGAAGAGGTGGCCGTAGTACCCACGCAAGCCCTTCTTGCGGATGCCCACGACGTGCATCGTGCCGATGACCAGGATTGCGAGGGCATAGGTCAGGTTGACGTCGGAGGCCGGCGGCGGGGCGTACTCCGGGTGGTGCCCGGTTGGGATGATAGCGATCCAGTTGGCGATAAGGATGAAGAGGAACAGAGTCATCCCCAGCGGCACCACGAACGGTGCCGTCTTGATGCCCAACGAGGCCTCGACCTGCTTCTCGACCTGCTCGGTGAGCGTCTCGAAGAACAGCTGCACCGCGCCCGGCCGGCGCGCACTCAGCTTGCGGCGCAGCAACAAGCCCAGGCCGAGGATGATCGCCCCGGCAATAAGCGTGCCAGTGATCGTGTCGCCGTTAAGCGTGATACCGAAGACATGCCATTCGATGTGCTCGCCCGGATTGATGTTGATGGCGAGTCTCTGGGTACTCACTGCTGCACCACTCCACCCATGACAACAGGCGTCATGACGACGGCCGCAGGCTACGGAACACCGGCACCGCGGCGCCGACCAGCATCAGGATCTGAAAGACCGCGAGTCCGACGAACACGCCGAGGCCGTCCGGCCGAACGAGCAACCCGATTCCGATCGCGACCAGGGTGATGAAACCCAGCCGGCCGATGACCCCGTTACGGAACCGCTTCCTGTTCATGGTCGCGTCCGAGGCGTACACGAGGACGGACTTCTGCAGCATCCGGTTGTTGAACGCACCGAGCGCGAGACCAACGGTCACGAAGACGCCCATCAGTGGATGGCCGAGCACCGCCAGCACGACGATGCTCACAACACCGAGACCAGCGGCCACGATTGCCGAACGACGCAGGTTCGCGGCCGCATCGACCAGAGGAGCCGCTACAGGCTGCACGATTGAAGTCTCCACTCACTCTTTCATGAAGGGGCGGATCTGGACGATGGTGTAACAGATGCCCCCGGCGATGCCGAGGGCGATGCCTACGAGGACCAAGATCGGAAAGGTGTGTAGTAACGCGTCAAGCCACCAGCCGAGGGCGGTGCTCGCCAGGAGCGTCATTGCGGACACCGTTCCGATTCCCAGCAAGGTCGACAAGCCGGGGGCTTCGCGAGTCACCCGATGCCCTCGAGCGTTAGTTGACCGTCGGTGCCCGGGCGCCGATTTCACTCACAGGCAGCTCCTTGGAGTCGAGGGCAAAATCGTCGGCCAAGATCGTTGGTCCCGCGGCAACAGAACCGTTTCTACCCGCCTTTCGCGGCGCAGAAACGAACCTATCACAGCGCAATCGCCCGCTTTTTCGCCCTCCCCACAAGGCTATGACCGCCCGAGATCGATCGCAGCCTGCCGGCGCTGGCGCAGACCCGGCAACACGGAGAACAGCACGCCGACAACGGCGATCGACAGCATGACCACGAGCACGACGGCGACGCGGAAAATCGACAGGGCTGCGCCGCCGAATGCGAGCAACGCCGACCAGAAGTACAGCAGTAACACCGCACGGCGGTGGCTGTGCCCGAACTCGAGCAGGCGGTGGTGCAGGTGCTGTTTGTCCGGCGCGAACGGCGACTGCCCCCGGCTCATCCGGCGGACCAAGGCGAAGAGCAGGTCTACGAACGGGATCGCGAGAACCGCGACCGGAATGAGCAGTGGCAGCGCCAGCGGTAAGGACCCGAACGCGCTGCTGAACACCTGCGGGTCGGTGCTCGTAGTCGCCGTCGTGGCCGCGGCGGACAGCATGAGGCCGACCAGCATCGATCCCGAGTCGCCCATGAAGATCCGCGCCGGGGAGAAGTTGTGCGGCAGGAAGCCGATGCACGTGCCGGCGAGGGCGGCGGTGAGCAACGTCGGCACGGCGGCGACGTCGAGATAACCGCCCCGGGCCAGGTGGTAGGAGAACACGAAGAACGCGCCCGCCGCGATCGCGGTGACGCCCGCTGCCAGGCCGTCCAGGCCGTCGATGAAGTTGACGGCGTTGATGGTCAGCACCGTGAGCAGGATCGTCACCGGAATAGCGAGATCACGGCCCAGGCTCACCGTGCCGCTGTCGCCCCACGGCAGGTAGATGTCGGCGAGCTGAACGCCGCCGAGCGTGACCATCAGGCCGGTCGCCAGCACCTGACCGGCCAGCTTGGTGAGCGAGTCAAGCTCGTAACGGTCGTCGAGCACGCCGATGAAGCAGATGACAGCGCCGGCGACGAGCACCCACGGCATCTCCGGGCCGTTGGCGAAGGCCCCGCTCAGTGCGGGCAGGCGGGCTGCCACGAACAGTGCCATCGCGAGACCGAGCAAGAGGGCCACGCCGCCCATGCGAGGTGTTGCCACCGCGTGGACGTCGCGGTCCCGCGGTCGTGCGACGGCACCCCAGGCGATCGCGACCCGCCGAGCGAGTGGGGTCAGCAGGAAGCTGCCCGACGCGGCGACACAGGCGACGAGCGCGTACTCCAGGCTCGGATGGTAAGCGACCGCCACGATCAGCCCGCGATCTCCGCGACGACCTCGCGTAGCGCCTCGGCACTCACCGCTCCCATGCGAAGGATGCGCGGGATCTCGGCGGTGACATCGACGATCGTCGAGGCGACACCGGTGGTGCTCGGCCCGCCGTCGAGGTAGACCGCGACGTTGTCGCCCAACTGCTCCTGTGCGTCGGCCGCGCTGAGGGCCGCCGGGCGGCCGGAGACGTTCGCGCTCGACACGGCCATCGGTCCGGTGATCTCGAGCAGTTCGATCGCGACCGGGTGCAGCGGCATCCTTACGGCGACCGTGCCCCGCGCGTCGCCGAGGTCCCATGACAGGGACGGCGCGTACTCGACGACGAGCGTCAGCCCGCCGGGCCAGAATGCCTCGATCAGATCCCAGGTGCGCGCGCTGACCACGCTGGCCAGGCCCTCGATCGTCGTCCACGACCCGACGAGCACCGGCACCGGCATGTCCCGCCCGCGCCCCTTCGCGTCGAGCAGGGCCCCGACCGCCGTGGCGTCGAAGGCATCCGCACCCACGCCGTAGACGGTATCGGTGGGCAATACGACGAGCTGGCCGGACGCCACGCTGTGCGCCGCCGACGCGATCGCGCTGGCGCGCTCGTGCACGTCACCGCAGTCGTAGAAAAGTGCCACGCCCGTCATCCTGCCCTACCGGCTCAGCTCCGCATCGCCGTCACGTAGCGGGCCAGACCGGCCAGGTCGCGGTGGGCAATGATGTCGCGCCAGGCGCCGTGCACCGCGAGCAGATGCGGCAGCGACTCGCCGTGGGTGTCGTCGTGCTCGATCGCGACAACTCCCCCGGGCCGCAGCAACTCCGCCGCCCGCGCGAGGACGGCGGGCATCAGCTCCAGACCGTCCGCGCCGGCGAAGACCGCCTCGGCAGGATCGGCGCGTACCTCGGGTTCGACGGGCACGGCTGCCGGTACGTAGGGCGGGTTGCACAGCACCGCGTCAGCCGTTGCCCGCAGCCCGGTGAGCAGATCGGGGTCGCGGACATCGGCCGCCACGACCTCGACGCCGGTGCCGGCGGTGTTGCGGCGCAGCCAGTGCAGCGCCGCCGCCGACCGCTCGACGGCGTAGCCGCGAGAACCGGGAACCTCGTCCGCGACAGCGAGCGCCAGGGCGCCCGAACCTGCGCAGAGGTCTACAGCGACGGGTGCGCCCGTAGCGCGCAGCGTCGGCAACACCGCGTCGACGAGTAGCTCGGTCTCGGGCCGCGGGATGAACACGCCGGGTCCCACCGCCAGCTCGACATGCCGGAACGGGGCGCGCCCGAGGATGTGCTGCAGCGGCTCACGCCGAACCCGGCGGGCGAGCGCAGCGGCGAATCTCGTCTCGGCGGCCGCGGGCACGGCGTCGACGAGCGGCAGCCGTGAGCGGTCCACGCCGAGGCAGTGGGCGAGCAGCAGTTCGGCGTCGACGCGCGACGAGGCGACACCGGCGGCGCGCAGGCGCGCCGCCGCCGCGGTCAGCAGCACCCGCGCAGTCGTCATCCCCGGCGGCTACTCGCTGTCGCTTCCGGCGAGCATGGCGTCGGTATCGGCGCGGGTCAGGGCGTCGATGACGTCGTCGAGCGCGCCGTCGAGCACCTGGTCGAGGTTGTATGCCTTGAACCCGACGCGGTGGTCGCTGATGCGGTTCTCCGCGAAGTTGTAGGTGCGCACCCGCTCGGAGCGATCGACGGTGCGCACCTGCGAGCGGCGGGCGTCGGACGCGGACGCGTCGGCCTCTGCCTGCGCAGCCGCGAGCAGCCGGGCGCGCAACACCCGCAGGCCGGCCTCGCGATTCTGTAGCTGGCTCTTCTCGTTCTGCATCGAGACGACGGTGCCGGTCGGAAGATGCGTGATCCGCACCGCCGAGTCGGTGGTGTTGACGCTCTGACCGCCGGGCCCGGAGGAGCGGAACACGTCGATGCGCAGATCGTTCGGGTCGATCTGGATCTCGACGTCCTCGGCCTCGGGCAGCACGAGCACGCCGGCGGCCGAGGTGTGGATGCGGCCCTGCGACTCGGTGGCCGGCACCCGCTGCACGCGGTGCACGCCGCCCTCGTATTTCAGCCGCGCCCACACTGTGCTGTCGGCCTTGCGGGACCGGACCGCGACCGTCGCGGACTTGATGCCGCCGAGATCGGTGGGCTCGTCGTCGAGCACGTCGGTCGACCAGCCCTGCCGTTCGGCGTAGCGCAGGTACATCCGCAGCAAGTCCCCGGCGAACAGCGCCGACTCGTCGCCACCCTCACCGGCCTTGACCTCGAGGATGACGTCCTTGCCGTCGTTGGGGTCCTTGGGCAGCAGTAGTTCACGCAGCCGCGCCTCGAGCTCGGCAATGCGCCTCGTCAGGGCATCCGCCTCGGCGGCGAAGGCCGGGTCTTCGGCGACCAGCTCGCGCGCCGCACCGAGGTCACCGTGCGCGGTCTCGAGCTCGTTGGCCACCGCGATGATAGGCGCCAGCTTGGCGAAGCGTCGCCCGAGCGTGCGCGCCTTGCCCTGGTCGGCGTGAATCGCGGGATCGGCCAGCGCCTTCTCGACCTCGGCGTACTCGGCCTGCAGCTCCGACAGCTTGCCCGTCTCGTTGGGCCTAGTCATCTCCGACTCCTGATCTGCCGATTGTGCAACTCCGTGCGTTGTCAGCCCGCCAGAAGTTGCACAATCGGCGGCGGAACAGCGAAACGGCGCCCGCCGCCACACCGGAATCGGTGCGGGCGGCAGGCGCCGTCGGGGTGGCTAGGAGTTGCGGACCCGCTTGCCGAAGCGCTTCTCGAACTTGTCGACGCGACCGCCGACGTCCATGATCTTCTGCTTGCCCGTGTAGAACGGGTGGCAGGCTGAGCAGACGTCCGCGTGCAGCTGGCCCGACTTGGCGGTGCTGCGGGTGGTGAACGTGTTACCGCAGGAACAACTGACCTGCGTCTGCACGTAGTCCGGGTGAATGCCGTCCTTCACTTCTGGATCCCTTCGTGCCGCGGCGAACCGCGGAGCTCGTGGCCGCCGGGTCGCCTGCTGTCGAAACAGCAGAGCAGGCGTGAACCGGAACCGGGGTGGTCAGGCGTCCCAGTCTGCCAGCACGGGGCCGACGGACCAAAACGACTATGTAACCCGGGCTGCGACGCGGTTGTTCCCGCGCTAACCCTTGACCGAGCCAGCGAGCAGGCCACGCACGAAGAACCGCTGCAGGGCCATGAAGACGATGACCGGGATGACGATCGAGACGAACGCCGCGGCGGGGATGACCTCGCCGCCTGATCCTGAGGTTGCCCCCACCAGGCCTGCGATCTTGACGGTGATCGGGGTGATGTCCGGGTTGCTGCCGGACATGACCAGACCGACGAACAGGTCGTTCCAGACCCAGAGGAACTGGAAGATCCCGAACGCCGCGAGCGTCGGGCGCAGCAGCGGCAGCATGATCTGCCGGAAGATCTGGCCGTGGCTGGCACCGTCGATGCGGGCCGCCTCCAACAGGTCGCGCGGGATCTCCGACATGAAGTTGTGCATGAGGAACACCGCCAACGGCAAGGCGAAGCACGCGTGCGCGATCCACACCGCCCCGACCGTCCCGGCCAGGCCGAGCTTCGGGATGATCGTTATCGAGCCGAGGTGGGCACCGTTGACGACGAAGCGCAGCAAGGGCACGACGGCGACCTGCAGCGGGACCACCTGCAGCGCGAAGATGCCGACGTAGATCCAGTCGCGCCCACGGAAGTCGATCCAGACGAGCGCGTACGCGGCCAGCGCGGCGACGACCATCGGAATAATCGCCGCGGGAATGACGATCGCGAGCGAGTTGACCAGGAACGGCAGTACCGACTTGCTCGAGTCGCCGTGGATGCCCGTCGTGACGGTCCGATAGTTGTCCAGGGTGAGGCCGCTGAACGTCCACCAGTTCTTGCTGTCCTGTGCCGCCTTCCCGCGGAAGGACTGCACGAGCAGGCCCACCGTCGGAATGGTCCAGACGACGCCGATCACCAGTGCGAGCGTCGAGGTGAACGGGTTGGTGAGACCCTTCCGCACCCGCGCGACCGGCTTCTCCGAGGGCAGGACATTCCCCGGGGCATTGCCCATCGGGTCGATGACTACCGTCATGATCCTGCCCTCGCTTTGACCATGTGGCGGACCTGGTAGATCACGAACGGGATGACGAGCAGGAAGATGATCATTGCCAGCGCGGCCGACCGGTGCTCACCGAGCGGTCCCGCCGCCTGGCCGAGGCCAGCCTGCTTGTAGGTGGTGAACATCAGGTTCGCCAACGTGTCACCGCCATACTTGTCGGCACCGAACGTCTGGACCAGGTCGAAGATCTTCAGCGTGGCGATCGAGATCGTCACCATGACGACGATGAGCGTCGGCCGGATGGACGGGATGGTCACCCGGCGGAAGGCCTGCCATTCGGTCGCGCCGTCGATCTTGGCGGCCTCGGTGATCTCGGCCGGCACACCCTTGATCGCGGCGGAGAGAAACACCGTCGCGAAGCCCGCCTGGATCCAGATCATCACCACGATCATCCAGTAGGTGATGTTCTTACCGTCGGTCGGAAAGTTGATCGGCCCGAGCCCCACCGTCTTCAGGAGCACGTTGACCAGGCCGGAGGACCCGTTCTGGCTTGGCTGCTGGTACATCAGCCCCCAGATCACGGCCGCGCCGACGAAGGAGATCGCGGTGGGCAGGAACACAAGGGACTTGGCCAGGCCCTCGCCGCGGATCTTGTCGATCGCGTACGCGTACATGAGGCCGACCACCGTGGCGGTGATCGGCGCGATCACCACCCACCGCAGGGTGTTGAACAAGGCGTGCAGCGCGTCACTGTTGGTGAACGCCCAGGTGAAGTGGGCGAAGTTGTTCCACGCGCCGCCTTTGTCTATCAGGCACACGTGGCCGGGCCTCGGCACGCACAGCTTCTTGCTGACCTCGGCCGACGTCAGCGACGAGATCAGCGTCTTGATGATCGGCCCGACGAGGCCGATGCCCAGCAGGAAGAAGGCCGGGAGCAGGAACAGGAAGCCCTGTACCTTCTCCCGCCCTCGTTTCGGTACCCGGTCGATCAACAGCAGCAGCAGCCCGATCACCGCGAGGAACCCGGCAACCATGATGACGGCGAACAGCAGTTTGCCGCCGGCCTTCTGTGCGTGCGCCAGTTCGTAAAGCCAATGCACTTCGAATCACTCCCCCGACGATCGGTGGGTCATGGGTTCGCCATGCGCGGCCGGACGACCCGCGATTGGGCCGTCCGGCCGCCGTGCTCAGTGCGAGTCCGGACCTACTTCGGCCAGGACGCCTCAATCTTGTCCAGCGTCACCTTGTCGCTCTGCCCCAGAATCCATTTCGTCATCTGTGTCCAGAACGTGCCCGCACCGACCGAGGCCGGCATGGCGTCCGAACCGTCGAAGCGGAACGTCGCCTTCGGGTCGGTCAGGAGCTGCACGGACAGCGCGTCGACCGGGTCGGTGAACGCTGACTTGTCCACCTTCTGGTTCGCCGAGACCCAACCGGTGGCGACCTTGGCGCGCGAGGTGGCCCAGTCGCCGCTGGCGAGGTAGAGCTGGAACGCCTCGACCTCGGCACGGTCGGCGAACGCTCCCACGAACTCGCCGCCGCCCTCGACCGGCTTGCCGAACTTGCCACTGATCGTCGGCTCGTAGAACGCGAACAGGTCGTCGGTGGGCTTCGGGCCGATCGTGTAGCCCTTGTCCCAGTTGGAGGCGTAGAAGCTGGCTTGCTGGTGCAACTGGCACTTGCCCTTCTCGATCGGCAGGCCGCCCTTCTGGAACGCGGTGGTAGCGATCGTCTTGACGTCACCGATGCCGGCGTTCATGTACTTCGGGTTCTTGACGATCTGACCAACCATCTTGAGCACATCGGCGACCTGCGGGTCGTTGAACGGGATCTCGTGCTTGACCCACTTGTCATAGACGTCCGGGCCGTGCAGCCGGAGCATGACCTCTTCCATCCAGTCGGTCAGCGGCCAACCGGTGGCCGTGCCCGACTCGACGCCCGCGCACCACGGCTTGTTGCCGTCCGCGGCCATCTTGTCCGAGAGCGTGAGCAACTCGGCCCAGGTCGTGGGCACGGTGTAGCCGTTCTTCGCGAACGACTTCGGCGAGTACCACACCAGCGACTTGGCATTGGCGCCCATCGGAGCGGCGAAGTACTCACCGTCGACGGTGGCGTAGGAGATCCAGTCCTTGGTCCAGTTCGCCTCGGCCTCCGTGGTCAGCGCGTCCGATGCCGGCTTGAGCTTGCCCGAGGTCGCGTAGGTCTGCAGCAGACCCGGCTGCGGGAAGATCGCAAGGTCCGGGGCGTTGCCACCCTCGACCTTCGTCTTGAGCGCCGACTCGAACTCCTTGTCAGCGACGTACTTGACGGTGACGCCGGTGCACTTCTCGAACTGCTTCCAGGACTTAACCAGGGAGGTACCTTCGGGGTCGGTGATCGATGAGTACATCGTCACCGTCTTACCGGGGTAGCTGCCGTAGGCCCCGAACGGCGCGCAGTCCCCGGTCATGGTCGTGGCTTTGACCTTGCTCTTGGGCTGGGCGCCCGCGTCCGGCACCGATGCGCTACCGCTCGGATTGGTGGAGCCGCCCCCGCCCCCGCCCCCGCTCTTGCTCTTGCTGCTGCTGCATGCCGCGACGGTCGACGTCACCAGCACACCGGTGGCGATCACCGCGCTCAGCCTCTTCCACTGCATGTGATGTCCCTTTCTCGGGCGGGGCGGTGCGAGCACGCCGCTGTGACACGTACCGGTAACGCTTCCGGAACAATGGCACAGGTCACACTTACATGGAAGAGCCCAGAGCGGCCGATACCGGATTGTGGCTTTGCCCGAACAGCTGAATCGCCCCGCTGTCCAGGGACGGCGGGGCGATTCAGCTGTTCGGAACTAGTGTCGCGTGAATGAAATAGCTTTACCTCGCGGTAGGGTTGGGCGTGTCGTTGACTGTGGCGGTGGAGATGCCCGCCGAGGACCGTGTCGAGTTGAGCCGTTGGACTCGTTCTTCGTCGCTGCCGGCAGGGTTGGCGCAGCGGGCGCGGATCGTGCTCCTTGCCGATGAAGGCGTGGGTACGAACGAGATCGTGCACCGGGTCGGGGTGTCCAAGCCGACGGTGATCGCGTGGAAGAAGCGCTACACCGAATCAGGGATCGCAGGTCTTGAGGACCGGCCCAAGCCTGGTCGGCCGGCGCAGGTCGATGAGGTCGCGGTGGTGCTGGCGACGTTGGAGCCGCCGCCGGACAGGCTGGGGGTGACGCACTGGTCGAGCCGGCTACTGGCTGATCATCTTGGCGGTATCTCGAATGTGTGGGTCGCGCGGATCTGGCGCAAGTGGGGGTTGCAGCCTTGGCGCCGGGAGACGTTCAAGTTCTCCACCGACCCGCAGCTGGAGGCAAAGGTCCGCGACGTGGTCGGGCTCTACCTCGACCCGCCAGAGAAGGCTGTGGTGCTCTCGATCGATGAGAAGTCCCAGATTCAAGCATTGGACCGCACGGCGCCGATCCTGCCTATGCGCCCTGGATTGCCGGAGAAGGCAACGCACGACTACGTCCGCCACGGCACCACGACCTTGTTCGCGGCGTTGGAGGTTGCGACCGGCAAGATCACCGATGCCTGCTACCCACGCCACCGCAACGATGAGTTCGTGCTGTTCCTCAAGCAGGTCGCGAAGGCCTACCCGCGGGTGAAGCTGCACTTGGTCGTCGACAACTACGCCACCCACAAGCACCCGGCGGTGCAGGCCTGGCTCGCCAAGAATCCGCGTATCACGATGCACTTCACCCCGACCAGCGGGTCCTGGCTGAACATGGTCGAGATCTTCTTCGGCATCATCACCCGCCAGGCGATCCGGCGAGGAACCTTCACCAGCGTCAAAGACCTCATCGCCGCGATCGAGACCTACATCGACGCCTGGAACCAACGCTGCCAACCATTCATCTGGACCAAGACCGCCGACGAAATCCTCACCAAAGCCACTGGCGGTCAAAGATCATCGTTCACGCGACACTAGTCCTGACCGGCGGACTCCTTGACCGGTGCGCGCCGTCGCTGGACAATCCGGGGACACCATCGTCCCCGGAGGCACCCATGAGGTCACCCCTGACAGCCGCAGCAGTCGCAGCGGTCGCAGCGTCCACGCTGCTGGCGACCGGCCTCACCGGGGCTCCGGCCTGGGGGGACGCCGTCTACCACTCCCAGCACATCGCGCTGCAGCCCGTCGGGTCGGCCCCGCTGCGCTCGGGCTTCGTGGAGAACATCCACGCCAACGGACCGACGGTCTACGCGATGGAGCGCTACGCGCTGGTGGGCGCCGCCCCCGGCAGCTACGCCGTTACTCTTCACCTGTTCGCGGACACGTTGTGTACGACGGTGATCGGGCCGTTCCCGAGCATCACGTTCGCGACCAACGGGGTCGGCAACGGCGTCGGGCACCTGCAGCTGCCCCCCTCGGCGATCCCCGCCGGGTTCCACGGCGCGACGATCGGGATCATCTGGGAGCTCACTGGCGACACCGGCGCGTCCTACGACACCGCCTGCTCAACCGTCGTTCTCGACTGAGCGACCCCGCGAGAGAAGGGCTCTCAGCGCTGCGGGGCGCGCCCCGGCAGTACGAACTGGGCCTGGTCCTCGCGACGGAACACGGAACACAAGGTTCCGGGCAGGGTTGAGAGCAATCTCGCGGAAGGCCACCGGCCACTGCAGCGTGGACGAGTTGAGGCTTGGAGGCTTCTGGCTGCCTTCAAGCCTGGCCTCCTTGCCGCGGCGGGAGGGTCGCACGACACAACTCCTGTTGCCTTCCTCGGCGCAGACTGGCCTTGAGTGCTGAGACGACTCGGGTCGTCTCGATCTCCCAGCGAGCCATACAGAAGACCGGTTCTGGACGCGGGCACTTCTGGCACAGATCAGGAGCCCGTCCACGCGGCGGGCTCCTGACCGACCAAAGCAACAAACGGTCAAAGATCATCGTTCACGCGACACTAG
>DAITQD010000044.1:10779-18316 GCA_036833255.1 Jatrophihabitantaceae bacterium | reverse complement strand
TCGGGTTGAGCTGCACCCACATCTCGGCCGGCGTTCCGGCGAGGTCCTTCTTCACCACGGCCGGGGCGCCGGCCGCGAGGACCCCGGGCGGGATGACCGTCCCCGCGGCGACCAGCGAATGCGCGGCCACGAGCGAGCGCGTTCCGATGCGTGCCCCGTCCAGGACGATGCAGCCGTTGGCGACCAGCGCCTCCTCCTCGAGCACCGCCCCGTGCACCACGCACTGGTGCGCCACCGTCGCGCCGCGGCCGACCTCCGTGGTGACGCCGGGCGGGCAGTGCAGCACCGAGCCGTCCTGCACGTTCGCCCGCTCCCGGATCACGATCGGGCCGCAGTCGCCCCGCAGCACCGCGCCGTACCAGACCGATGCGCCCGCCTCGACCGTCACGTCACCGATCAACGTCGCGGTGGGCGCGATGAACGCGTCGTCGGCGATGGTGGGCCGCAGCCCCTCGAACTCAAAGATGAACACCGCGCCACCCTAGGCGGGCGGGGTCGCGGCCAGCCCGGTGCACTGGCGATCGGCATTCCACTCGCCCGAAATCCGCGCGCCTTCGGCACCCGCCGCGGGCAGCGGCACCCCGCGGTCGTCGAGGTGCGAGGGCGCGAAGCTGTTCGCGACGACCTTGCCGTGCCGGAACGTCAGCGTAAGTACGCCGTTGTCGTCCTGGTTGTTGCCGAACGACAGCCACCACAGGTAGTTGCCCAGGCCGTAGGCGACATACGCGCCGTCGGAGCGCCAGCCCGCGCCCTGCAGCACGTGCGCATGTGTTCCGATCACGGCCGTGGCCCCGGCGGCGGCCAGTTGATCGGCCAACGTCCGCTGGTCGGGGTTCGGGCAGGTGTCGTACTCGGTACCCCAGTGGACGTAGACGATCACCAGGAATCCCTTGGCCTTCGCGGCCCTGACCGCGGCGAGGAGCTCGTCGGAATACGCGTTGGCGATCCCGGCCGAGGACGCTCCGGCCGAGAAGTTGGCCAGTGTCTCGTCCTGCACCTGGCTGGCGGCGAGCACCGCGACCTTCGTTCCATTGACAGTGGTCGTCCACGGCGCGTACGCAGCCGCGGCGTTCGCGCCGATGCCGACGACCGGAAAGTGCGTCGTGCCGATCGCGGCCAGGGTGTCGGCCAGGCCGGACGCCCCGTAGTCGGCGCCATGGTTGTTAGCCATCGTCGCGATGTCGATGCCGGCGTCCTTCAACGCGGCGAACGCGATCGGCGGCGCACGGAACGTGAACGACTTGGTCTGCTGATCGCCACCGGTCGTAATTGCGGTCTCCAGGTTCACCATCGTCAGGTCGGCCTGGCCCAGCCCGGGCGCCGCCTGCGCGAAGACGGTGGCCGGGTTCGCCGTCAGCCGGGTGCCGACGCGATCGGCGAAGTGCACGTCGCCGGCGAAGGAGAACGTGAACTCGCCGGGCGGCCGCTCCCGTGACGGCGACGGTGTCGGGGCCGCGCGATGCGTCGCCGGCGGACCCGACGCCCCCGACGACGTCGGCCGCGAGGAAGGCTGGCGCACTGAGTGCTTCGGTGCGCTGCTCGAGCACGCGGCGAAGACGAGCGGCAGCGTGCACGCCGTCACGGCGAGGCGGCGAGTGCGGATATACGGTCGGGGCGTCAGGCTCACCGCACTAGCATTCCTCGCGTCGAATCGTTTCCGCGGCCAACCCGCCGCATGCCCCCAAGGAGCCTCCGTGTCCGCCAGCGTCGCGTCCCCGCCAGCCCAGACCGTCCGGGTCTCGGCCGGCACGACGGCGCTCGATGCGTTGCGCGAGGCCGGCGTGGACGTGACCGGGCCCTCCGGCGCGATCGTCGTCCGCGAACCCGGGACCGGGGTGCTGAAGGACCTGTCCTGGACCCCCGACGCCGAGACCGACGTCGAGATCGTCACCGCCGCTTCGCCCGACGGCCTGGCCGTGCTGCGGCACTCGACCGCGCATGTCCTGGCACAGGCCGTGCAGGACCTGTTCCCGGGCACCCTGCTCGGCATCGGGCCGCCCGTGGAGAACGGCTTCTACTACGACTTCCTCCCATCGAGGCCGTTCACCCCCGAGGACTTCGCCGCGATCGAGAAGAAGATGGCCGAGATCATCAAGTCCGGCCAGCGCTTCGCGCGGCGCCCGATCGACGACGACGACGCGCGCACGGAACTCGCCCACGAGAAGTTCAAGCTCGAGCTCATCGGGCTGAAGGGCAACGCCGACGAGGAGGCCGCGGTCGAGGTCGGCGCCGGCGGCCTCACCATGTATGACAACCTCGACGCGAAGAGCGGCGAGCAGGTCTGGACGGACCTCTGCCGCGGCCCGCATCTTGCGACCACGCGGCGGGTCCCGGCGTTCAAGTTGATGCGCACCGCCGCCGCCTACTGGCGCGGCAGCGAGAAGAACGAGCAATTGCAGCGGATTTACGGCACCGCCTGGGCGAGCAGGGACGATCTCAAGGCGTACCTGCACCAGCTCGAGGAGGCCGCCAAGCGCGACCACCGCAGGCTCGGCACCGAGTTGGACCTGTTCAGCTTCCCCGACGAGATCGGCTCGGGTCTGGCCGTCTTCCATCCCAAGGGCGGCGTGCTGCGCAAGACGATGGAGGACTACTCGCGCCGGCGTCACGAGGATGCCGGCTACGAGTGCGTCTACTCGCCGCACATCACCAAGTCGACGTTGTTCGAGACCTCCGGGCACCTGGACTGGTACGCCGAGGGGATGTACCCGCCGATGCATCTGGACGCGGAGATCGGCGCGGACGGCGAGGTGCGCAAGCCCGGCCAGGACTATTACCTCAAGCCGATGAACTGCCCGATGCACTGCCTGATCTTCCGCTCACGCGGGCGGTCCTACCGCGAGCTGCCGCTACGGCTGTTCGAGTTCGGCACCGTCTACCGCTACGAGAAGTCGGGCGTGATCCACGGCCTGACCCGCGCTCGCGGTTTCACCCAGGACGACGCGCACATCTACTGCACGGTCGAGCAGATCAAGGGCGAACTGCGTTCGCTGCTGACCTTCGTGCTCGACCTGCTGCGCGACTACGGCCTCGACGACTTCTACCTGGAGCTCTCGACCAAAGATCCCGGGAAGTACGTCGGCTCCGACGAGGTGTGGGAGCAGGCGACCGCGACCCTCGCCGAGGTGGCCACGGAGTCCGGACTCGACCTGGTGCCCGACCCGGGGGGCGCGACGTTCTACGGGCCGAAGATCTCGGTCCAGGCGCGCGATGCCATCGGGCGAACCTGGCAGATGTCGACGATCCAACTCGACTTCAACCTGCCGGAGCGCTTCGAACTGGAGTACCAGGGCGCCGACGGCGAGCGGCAACGCCCGGTGATGATCCACCGCGCGCTGTTCGGCTCCGTCGAACGCTTCATCGGCCTACTCACCGAGCACTACGCCGGTGCGTTCCCGGCCTGGCTGTCACCGGTTCAGGTCGCCGGCATTCCGATCTCCGACGAGCAGGTTCCCTACCTGCTCGACGTCGCCGATCGCCTGCGGGCACAGGGCATCCGTGTCGAGATCGACGCGTCCGACGAACGAATGCAGAAGAAGATCCGTAGCGCTCAGAAGGCGAAGGTGCCGTTCATGCTCATCGCCGGCGCGTCCGACGCCGAGGCCGGTGCGGTGTCCTTCCGCTACCGCGACGGTGAACAGCGCAACGGCATCCCCGTCGATCAGGCCGTGGCCGAGATCGTCGACACCGTGGCCCGACGCGTCAACACGTCGCCGACGTCGGCGCTCTACCCATGAGCGAGCCGCCTGAGGGCGAAGCGCCTGAGGGCTTCGCCGGCAACCCCGACGCGTTCGGCCGGCTGTGGACGCCGCACCGGATGGTCTACATCCTGGGCGAGAACAAGCCACCGCACGCCGACGCGGGGGAGGACTGCCCGTTCTGCTGCGTCCCCGCAGGCAGTGACGAGGACGGTCTGATCGTGGCGCGCGGGGAGCAGGTTTACGCCGTGCTCAACCTGTACCCGTACAACTCCGGCCACCTGATGGTGGTGCCCTACCGGCACGTCGCCGACTATGTCGAACTGAGCACGGCCGAGGTCGCCGAGGTCGGTGACTTCACCCAGCGCGCCATCCGCACGCTGGCGTCCGTCATGACGCCGCAGGGCTTCAACATCGGTATGAACCAGGGTGCGGTCGCGGGTGCGGGAATCGCCGGGCACCTGCACCAGCACGTGGTGCCGCGCTGGGGCGGCGACACCAATTTCATGCCGGTCGTCGCCCGGACGCGGGTACTGCCGCAGCTGCTGGCCGACGCGCGGCACGCGCTCGCCGGAGCGTGGGTGTGAGCGGGCTTCACCTGCGCGGTGTCTTTCTGCCCGACGAGACCGAGCGCGACGCATGGGTGCTCGACGGCCGGCTCAGCTTCACCCGACCGGCAGGCGAGGCCGAGACCGTGGCCGCCGGCGGGTGGATCATCCCTGGGTTCGTCGACGCCCATTGCCACATCGGGCTGGCCCCCTACGGCGACGTCCCGGGCGCCGAGCGGCAGGCGCAGCAGGCACTTCTCCACCGCGGTGCCGGTGCGCTGCTGCTGCGCGACGCCGGCTCGCCGGTCGACAACACCTCGGTGCAGGCCCGCGACGACCTGCCCCGGCTGATCCGGGCCGGGCGGCACATCGCCCGCCCGCACCGCTACATCCGTCATCTCGGCGTCGAGGTCGAACCCGACCAGCTCGTCGACGAGGTGATCACGCAGGCGGCACGCGGCGACGGCTGGGTGAAGCTCGCGGCCGACTGGATCGATCGGTCAACCGGTGATCTTGCCCCGGTGTGGCCCGACGACGTGCTCGCGGCCGCCGTGGCGAAGGCGCACGAGCTGGGCGCACGCGTCGCCGCGCACGTCTTCGGTGAGGACGCCCTACCAGGATTGATCGCCGCCGGCATCGACTCGATCGAGCACGGCACCGGGCTCACCGACGAACTCATCGCCGTGGCTGCACAGCGGGGGACCGCGGTCGTGCCGACGCTGATCAACATCGACACATTTCCGTCCATCGCCGCGGCAGCGGGGGATAAGTACCCGCGCTACGTGAGGCACATGCGCGCGCTGTATGCCACCTCGCGCGACCGCATCCGCGCCGCCTTCGAAGCGGGCGTGCCGATCTACACGGGCACCGACGCGGGCGGCTCGCTGCCGCACGGGCTCATTCGTGACGAGATCCGCGCGCTCGTGGGCGCGGGAATCCCGCAGTCCGACGTGATCGCGCAGGCGTCGTGGCGCGGCCGGGACTGGCTCGGCCTGCCGGGGCTCGTCGAGGGGGCGCCGGCCGATTTCGTCGTCTACGACTCCGATCCCCGCGTGGATCTGGCCGCGATCTACATGCCGCGGCGGACCGTGCTGCGCGGGATCGTGGTCAGTTGACGTGCAATCCCGCTTTTCCCCGCTGGTAGCCGGTTTGAGTGCTCCAAACCGGTTACCAGCGGGGAAAAGCCGATCGATCTGCCGAGCTGCGGTGGCGCCCATAGTCGATCGCGTTCGCGGCGATCACACCGCGGTACCAGACCGCGGAGTCCTTGAGCCGGCGCTGCTGGGTCGCGAAGTCGACGTGCACGATACCGAAGCGCTTCGAATAACCCCATGCCCATTCGAAGTTGTCCAGCAGCGACCACACGAAGTAGCCGCGGACGTCGGCACCCTGCGCGATCGCCGCGTGCACCGCAGCAAGGTGCGAACTCAGGTAGGCGACGCGTTCGGCATCGTGCACCGCGCCGTCGGCCGACACGACGTCGTCGAACGCGGCGCCGTTCTCGGTGATGAGCAGGGGCATGCCGGGGTGGTCGCCGTGCACCCGTAGCAGGAGTTCGGTGAGGCTGGCCGGCTCGATGCGCCAGTTCATCGCGGTGTGCGGACCCGGCTGGGGCAGCGCGAAGGCGAGATCGGTGCCCGGGTACGGGGACGGTCCGGACCCGCTGTGCGGGTCATTGACCCACTGCGCAGTGCCCTGGTCCCGCAGCGCCGCCGTCGCGGCGGTGACGAGGGTGGGTGAGTAGTAGTTGATGCCGAGCACGTCGATCGGTGCCGCGATGGCGTCGAGATCGCCGTCCCGGATGAACGACCAGTCGGTCAGGTGCCGCAGGTCGGCGACAACGTCGTCCGGGTAGTGCCCGCGCAGGACGGGATCGAGGAAGATCCGATTGGCGATGCCGTCCACGTGTCGCACGGCGTCGCGGTCGGCACGTGAGACTCCGCGCACCTGCGCCAGGTTCAGCGTCAGCGACACCTTGCCGGTGGGCGGCAACACATCGCGCAGTGCGCTCGTGCCGAGCCCATGCGCGAGGTTGAGGTGGTGTGCCGCCGCCAGCGCGATCGCGTTGTCCGTGATGCCAGGAGCATGAACGCCGGTGCCATGACCCAGAAAGGCAGCGCACCACGGCTCGTTGAGCGTCGTGAAGGTCGTGACGCGATCCCCGAGGGCCTGCCCGACCACGTGGGCGTACTCGGCGAAGCGGGATGCGGTGTCGCGACTCGCCCAGCCTCCGGCGTCCTGAAGTGTCTGCGGCAGGTCCCAGTGATAGAGCGTGACCAAGGGCGTGATCGCCTGGTCGAGCAGGCCGTCGACCAGCCGGGAGTAGAAGTCGAGACCGGCCTGATTCACCGCGCCCGAACCGGCGGGCACGATTCGCGACCACGCGACCGAGAACCGGTATGCCGTCAGACCGAGTTCGGCCATGATTGCGATGTCTTCTGCTGTTCGGTGGTAGTGGTCGGTTGCGACATCACCGGTGTCACCGTCGTGGACACGGCCCGGCGTGTGGCTGAAGGTGTCCCAGATCGACGTGCCGCGCCCGTCGGCCTGCGCGGCTCCCTCGATCTGGTAGGCCGCAGTCGCCGCGCCCCACACGAAGCCGGGCGGGAACCGCAGCGACTCCTGCTGGCCGGCCTGTGGCCGCGGACTACCGGCGGCGGTCGAGTCCATGCCGGCAGCCTAATGCGGGCGTTCCCCAGCGCATCTGGCAGAATGTCGCATTGAGTACCGGCCGGATCGCGGACCCTCTACCCGCACCCGGCCAGTCCACCCGGACGCCCGTTCCCGAGAACCCCACCCGGATTCGGCGCAGCCAACCTCTTGACAACGTCTGGAGCACCGAAACCCGTGGCAACAAAGATCAAGCTCATGCGTCGGGGCAAGATGCGCGAGCCGCACTACCGCATCGTTGTCGCCGACGCGCGCACCAAGCGTGACGGACGCGCCATCGAGACCATCGGCGAGTATCACCCGAAGAACGACCCGTCGGTCATTCGGGTCGACGGCGAGCGGGCCGCGTACTGGCTGGGCGTCGGCGCCCAGCCGACCGAGGCCGTCACCGCGATCCTCAAGGTCACCGGCGACTGGCAGAAGTTCAAGGGTGAGCCCGCCCCGGCGCCGATGAGGCTCGCCGAGCCCAAGACCGACAAGCTGACACTGTTCAACGCTGCGCTCGCGGATGCCTCGGGTGAGTCCGAGGCGGAGGCCACCACACCGCGCAGGAAGGCGACGAGGGCCGCCGCCAAGCCGGCTACCGAGAAGCCCAAGGCCGAGGAGCCCAAGGCCGAGGAG
>DAITQD010000044.1:0-10679 GCA_036833255.1 Jatrophihabitantaceae bacterium | reverse complement strand
TACCGAGGAGCCCAAGGCCGAGGAGCCCAAGGCCGAGGAGCCCAAGGCCGAGGAGGCCAAGGCCGAGGAGGCCAGGGCCGAGGAGCCCAGGGCCGAGCAGCCCAAGGCCGCGACTGCCACACCGGCAGCGGCGGACGAGCCGGCGGAGAGCTGACGTGCTCGAGGAGGCCCTCGAGCACCTGATCCGCGGCATCGTCGATCACCCCGACGACGTGCAGGTGGACATGGTCGACAACCGCCGTGGGCAGCGGCTCGAGGTTCGGGTACATCCCGAGGACCTCGGCCGCGTCATCGGCCGCAACGGCCGCACGGCCAAGGCGCTACGTCAGGTGATCAACGGCGTCGGTGGCAAGGGCATCCGCGTCGACGTGGTCGACGTCGACCGGCGATAGGTTGACCGCCGAGCCGGGCGACGAGGTCGTCGCGGTCGGCCGGATCGGTCCGGCCCGCGGCGTACGCGGCGACGTGTTCGTGGAGCCGTGGACCGACGACCCCGCAGGGCGTTTCGCGGCGGGTTCGGTGCTGCGCACCGAGCCCGCCGATGCCGGCCCGCTCACCGTCGAGGCGGCCAATCTGGGCGGCAGCAAGCTGGTCATTCATTTCGCCGGCGTCGCCGATCGCACCGCCGCGCAGGCGCTGCACGGGGTCCGACTGATGGTCCCCACGGCGGATCGCCCGGCACTCGAGGATCCGGAGGTTTTCTATGCCTGCGATCTGGTCGGGCTGAGCGCCCGCACGCTGTCCGGCGCAGATCTGGGACCGGTGCGTGACGTGCTGGACCTGGCCGGTGCCGAGTATCTGGTTCTCGACGTCGACGGCCAAGAACGCCTCGTCCCATTCGTCGCGGCCATCGTCCCGACGGTCGACATCGCCGGCGGCGTGGTCGTCATCGACCCACCCGAGGGGCTGTTCGACCTGTGAGCCGCCCGATTCCCGTGATCAACAGGAACGGCTGGTCGCCATGGCGGCCACCTTGTGCTGTTGATCAACGACGTTTCGGGGCCAGCGATGGCCGCTGACCTCACGCTCGACGTGGTCACGATCTTTCCGGACTACCTCGCGCCGCTGCGTCAATCCTTGCTCGGCAAGGCGATCGAGCGCGGCCGGGTCGAGGTGCGCGTGCACGACCTGCGGCGCTGGACCGACGACCTCCACCGCGCCGTCGACGACACGCCCTATGGCGGCGGGCCGGGAATGGTGATGCTGCCCGAGCCGTGGGGGCGGGCTCTGGACGACCTGGCGCCTCCCGACGGCACGCATCAGCCGCGAATGGTGGTGCCGACGCCGACCGGCCGCCCGTTCACCCAGGCGATGGCCGCCGAGTTCGCCGCCGAGCCGTGGCTGCTGTTCGCCTGCGGGCGCTACGAAGGCATCGATGCGCGCGTCGTCGAGTACGCCGCACAGCGGATGCCCGTGGACGAGGTGAGTCTCGGCGACTATGTGCTCGCCGGCGGGGAGGTTGCTGTTCTGGTGATCGCGGAAGCGGTGTCGCGCCTGCTTCCCGGCGTCCTCGGCAACGACCAGTCGGCACTCGACGATTCCTTCGCGGCCGGACCGGCCGGCCTGCTCGAGGGTCCCGCATACACCAAGCCCGCGGCCTGGCGCGGCTTGGACGTCCCACCGGTGCTGCTCTCGGGCAACCACGGCGAGATCGCGCGCTGGCGCGCCGAGCGATCCCGGGAACGCACCGCCCAGCGCCGGCCCGACCTGCTCTGACCGGAGCGCGGTTTCGGGATGCGCGTGCCGATATGGCATCATCGTGGGGTTGCCCGCCGCGTGCGCGTCCGCGGGAATACCCATGGTGGCTCGCCGATGCGCGCTGCCTACGCCGCCCGAGCAGACTCCAAGCTCGACCACAAGCTCGACCACAAGGAAGCGAAGCCCGAGATGAACACGCTCGACACCCTGGACACCGAGTCGCTGCGATCGGACGTTCCCGACTTCCGTCCCGGCGACACCCTCAAGGTGCATGTCCGCGTCGTCGAGGGCTCACGCTCGCGGGTCCAGGTGTTCCAGGGCGTGGTGATCCGCCGGCAGGGCGGTGGCGTGCGCGAGACCTTTACCGTGCGCAAGATCAGCTTCGGCGTCGGCGTCGAGCGCACCTTCCCCGTCCACACCCCGATCATCGAGAAGATCGAGGTCGTGACCCGCGGCGACGTCCGCCGCGCCAAGCTGTACTACCTGCGGGATCTGCGGGGCAAGAAGGCCAAGATCAAGGAGAAGCGCGAGACCATCGCGCGCTGATTTCGGCGTGGATGCCCGACGCATGACTGACGACGGCGAGAAAGCCGACAGTGCCCCCTTCGAGTCGGCCGATTCCGCTCAGGACGGCAGCCTCGCCGACTCGCTCGCGATCGACAGTGCGGTTGACGAGGACGACGAGGTCGCGCCCGGCCTGCCTACCGCCCCGTCGCCGCCTCGTTCCGTCGGGCGGCACGCGAAGAGGGACAAGGGCGAACCCGACCTGAGCCGTCTCGACGCCGCCGGCGATGAAGCTGCCGCCGACGGCCCCAGGACGCGCAGACGCAAGCGCAAGGGCAAGCGAGGAAAAGCGCCGTGGTGGGAGCTCCCACTCCTGGTTGCCGTGGCCATTCTCATCGCGGTCCTGGTCAAGACCTTCGTGATCCAGCCCTTCTACATCCCATCCCAGTCGATGGAGAACACGCTCTACGGCTGCCCCGGCTGCAAGGGCGACCGGATCCTGGTCAACAAGCCGATCTATGACCTGCGCGATCCGCATCCGGGCGACATCGTGGTGTTCCACGCGCCGCCGGGCTGGGACGACGAGCCGCGGTCGGTGCCGCCGAGCAACCCGGTCATGCGGGCCGTCCGTGGCTTCGGGCAGCTCGTCGGTTTCGTGCCGCCCGACGGCCTGGTGTTGGTCAAGCGCGTCATCGCGACCGGCGGCCAGACCGTCAAGGGTCTCTCGGTTGGCGGGCACGACCAGATCATGATCAGCGACCACGGCTCCGATGGCCCGTGGCGCACGCTCAATGAGCGGTACACGTACTACGACGCCGGCGACTCGCGCGCCACATTCGGGCCGGTGACCGTGCCCAAGGGCCGGCTGTGGGTGATGGGCGACCACCGCAATGACTCGGCTGACTCCCGCTTCCATTGCGGATCCGAGGCGACGCAGGGCTCGCCAGGTGATGGCTGCGATCCGAAGTCGAGCACCGTGCCGATCAAGGACGTCATCGGCAAGGCCGTCGTGATCGCCTGGCCGCCGTCGCGCTGGCGCACGCTGGGCACGCCGTCGACGTTCAAGAGCGCGGCGCAGGCGCTGGGTGGCGGGTTGCCCGTTGCGGGCGCAGCCGTGTTCGTGCTTCCGCTGTACCTCGTGCGCCGGCGCCGGCGCCGCCGCCCGTGACTGCACCCGTTTCCCGGCTGGGCGGGCGGGTTCTGATGATCGAGCCGAGCGGCCGCGTCCTACTGATTCACGAGCGCATCGAGGACGGCCAGACGCACTGGTTGACGCCGGGCGGCGGTGTCGAGCCGGGCGAGACGCCACGCGAGGCCGCGGTCCGCGAAGCGGCCGAGGAGACCGGCGTCGCGGTCACGCTTGCCGCGGATGCCGAGGCGGTTCTTGTGACGCGCCGCCTGTGGTCCTGGGCCGGCGTGACCTACGACCAGGTTGACCACTTCTTCGTGGGGCGCGTTGAGACCCCGCTCGAGGTGGCTCCGCAGCGACTCACCGAGATCGAGACGCAGACGTTGATCGGTCACCGATGGTGGTCGGCCGCCGAACTGCGTACGACTGGCGAGATCGTCGAACCGCCGGAGATAGCCGACCTGCTCGAAATGCTGCCGGGCCTCGCCTCGGCAGGCGGGTAACGTCGGCGGCCTCATGGCGAACAGTTCTGTCAGCAGCGGGCCGGCATTCCGCCCGCCGCGCCTGGTCGTCCGGCGCGATGTCGGGCTCTCGGCGTACGAATCGGCGCTGTCCAGGGCGGGTTTCGGACTGGTCGCCGGTGCCGACGAAGCCGGCCGCGGCGCGTGCGCCGGACCGCTCGTCGTCGCAGCGTGCATCCTGCCGCCCGGGCGGCGCGGGCGCATCGAGAACCTCAACGACTCGAAGCTGCTCACCGCCGCCGTGCGCGAGCGGCTCTACCTCGAAGTCGTGCAGCGCGCTGTCGCCTATTCCGTTGTCGTCGTCCCGGCCGCCGAAATCGATGCCTACGGGCTGCATGTCGCCAACCTCGCGGGCATGCGCCGAGCCCTGGGCACATTGCGCCCGGAGGCCGGGTACGCCCTCACCGACGGCTTCCCGGTGCCCGGCGTCGGCGTGCCGGCCACGGCGGTGTGGAAAGGCGACGCGACGGTGGCCTGCATCGCCGCGGCGTCGATCCTGGCCAAGGTCACCCGCGACGCGATCATGACCGACCTGCACGAGCACTGGCCCGAGTACGACTTCGCCCAGCACAAGGGTTACGTGACACCCGGCCACGCCGCGGCGCTGGCCAAATGGGGCCCCTGCGCCGAGCACCGGCGCCGCTACGTCAATGTCCAGCGGGCGATGCGCGAGGACTTTCCGGTGAGCGACAATGACCTCATCGATGCGGACGACCGCGCGATGATGAGCTGGGAGATGGCGTGAGTACCGAAGATCTCGAGAACTACGAGACCGAGATGGAGCTGCAGCTCTATCGCGAGTACAAGGACGTCGCAGCTCAGTTCAGCTACGTGGTCGAGACCGAGCGGCGCTTCTATCTGACCAATGACGTCGACCTGCAGCCGCGCAATGCCGACGGCGAGGTGTATTTCGAGCTCACGATGCGCGACGCGTGGGTGTGGGACATGTATCGGCCGGCGCGGTTCGTGAAGACGGTGCGGGTGGTGACGTTCAAGGACGTCAACATCGAAGAGCTGGATAAGCCAGACCTGGAGCTGCCTGGCGGCAAGGCCGGCTTCGGCACGTAGGCCGCTGTTGTCAAATCCGTCGTCCACAGCGGCCTGGTTCGTCCACAGACCCGCGACGACCACTGGCGGCCGTACGGATCGCTGCGACATCGTGGCCGCATGCGAGTCAAGGACGCGGTCGGGCGCTTCGGTGAGCAGCTTGCCGCGACGTATCTGTGCGATGCCGGGCTTACCATCCTCGAGCGCAACTGGCGCTGCTCGGACGGCGAGCTGGACATCGTGGCGCGCGACGGCGAGGTGCTCGTCTTCGTCGAGGTGAAGACGCGTTCGTCGGCGGCGTTCGGCGATCCCGCCGAGGCGGTGAACCCGGCCAAGGCCAACCGCTTGCGCACGCTGGCGCTGCGCTGGCTCGCCGAGCATCGCGAGGACGACACCTACTGGCCGCAGTTGCGCTTCGACGTGGTGTCCGTGCTGCGCCTGGCGGCCGACGGCCCGTCGGTACGGCACCTCAAGGCGGTGCTCTGAGTGACGCTGGCCCGCACCCTTGGCGTGGCATTGAGCGGGGTCAACGGCCAGATCGTAGAGATCGAGTCCGATCTCTCGGCTGGACTGCCGGGTATGTCGTTCACCGGGCTCGCCGACACCTCGGTCGTCGAGTCGCGGGACCGTATCCGCGCCGCGGTCCTGAACTCCGGCATCGATTGGCCGAACCGCAAGATCACGGTGGCGCTGTTGCCGGCCGACGTGCGCAAGGTTGGTTCGCGTTTCGACCTGGCAGTGGCGCTGGCGGTCATGGCTTCCGCGGGCGAGGTCCGTGCCGAGGCCGTCGCCGACGCCGCCTGGATCGCCGAGCTGGGGCTGGATGGCCGCCTGCGGCCGGTTCGCGGCGTGCTGCCGTCGGTGGTGACGGCACAGCGAGCGGGCGTGCGCCGGGTCGTCGTGGCGCTGGCCAACGCCGCCGAGGCGGCATTGGTGCAGGGGATGGACGTCCGGGCGGCGCACGACCTGCGCGAGGTGCTCGACTGGCTGCGGGGTGACGGTGCCGCGCCTGCACCGGCCGTGGCCGACGATGACATCGACGCCGGCGCTGGTGGCGCCGATCTCGCCGACGTAGCCGGGCAGTCCGCGGCGAAGCGGGCTCTCGAGGTTGCCGCGGCAGGTGGGCACCATCTCTACCTGGTGGGCGCGCCGGGTGCGGGCAAGACGATGCTGGCCGAGCGGCTGCCCGGTCTGCTGCCCGCGCTCGACGACGCCGCAGCGCTCGAGGTCACGGCCGTGCACTCGGTGGCCGGCCAGCTCGACAGACAAGCGCGGCTGGTGCGCCGCGCGCCGCTGCAGGCGCCGCATCACACCGCGTCGGTCGCGTCGCTCGTCGGCGGCGGTTCCCACCTGGCCCGGCCCGGCGCGATCAGCCTCGCGCACCACGGCGTGCTGTTCCTCGACGAGGCGCCCGAGTTCTCGCCGCGCGCGCTCGATGCGCTGCGGCAGCCGCTGGAGAGCGGTTCGGTGGTGCTGCACCGCGGCGGCGGGGCGGTGAGCTATCCCGCGCGGTTCCTGCTCGTGCTGGCGGCCAACCCCTGTCCGTGTGGTAGCCCGGCGCGCGATTGCAGCTGTCCGCCGCAGTCGCGGCGTAGGTACCAGCAGCGCCTGTCCGGACCGCTGCTCGACCGGATCGATGTGCGCGTGCATGTCGACCCGGTCTCGCACGCCGACTTGTTCGGTGACGCGGTCGGGCGGGAGAGCAGCCGGTCGGTGGCGACGCGCGTCGCTAGCGCGCGCGCCGCGGCAGCCGAACGGTGGTGTGGCACGGGGTGGCGGGTGAACGGCGCGGTGCCCGGTGCCGCGCTGCGCGCGGCGCCGTGGGCGTTGCCGCACGCGGTTCTGCAGCCGGCGGAGGCATACCTGCAGCGCGGCGAGATCAGTGCTCGTGGCTTCGATCGGGTGTTGCGGTTGGCCTGGACGCTCGCTGATCTCGCTGGCCGGGCGGGCCCGAACTCGGGCGATGTCGCCGAGGCTCTTTTCTTCCGGACGGGGAGCAGTGGCGCATGGGCGGCGTAGTGAGCGAGGAGATCCTGCTGGCACGCGCCTATCTGAGCCGGGTCGCCGAACCTGCCTGTATCCCGGTGTGGGACTGCGTGCGCCGGGTCGGCCCGGTCGCCGCAGCCCGGCTGATCAGCGACGGCGGGGGATCGGATGAGGTGTCGGCGGCCACCGCGGCTCGTCGGGAACATGTCGATCCGCACGCCGATCTCGACGCAGCGCAGCGCCACGGCATCCGACTCGTCGTGCCCGAGTCGGCGGAGTGGCCGCACTTCGCGCTGGCCGCGCTGGAACGAACCGGGTTGGCGCGCGCAGCGTCGTTCGCCGCCGGTGAGCGCAAGGTGGCCGATTCGGGGGAGCTGATGCCGCCGCTGGCGCTGTGGGTCAAAGGCGCTGGTGATCTCGTCTCGATCGGCGTGCGCTCGGTGGGAATCGTGGGCTCCCGCGCCGCGACGGCCTACGGCGAACACGTCACCGCTGATCTGGGCTACGGGCTGGCCAGCCGTGAGGTCGTCGTCGTGTCGGGCGGCGCGTACGGAATCGATGCCGCGGCCCATCGCAGCGCCCTGGCCGCGGGCGGGCAGACGGTCCTCGTCTCGGCCGGTGGGCTGGATCGTCCCTACCCGCAGGGCAATGCGGCGCTGTTCGATCGCGCGGCCGAATCCGGGCTGGTGATCTCGGAGAGTCCACCCGGCGCGGCGCCGCAGCGCCACCGCTTCCTGACCCGCAACCGGCTCATCGCGTCGCTGTCGACCGGCACCGTCGTGGTCGAGGCGGCCCGGCGGTCAGGCGCCGCGAACACCGCAAGCCACTGCATGGCGCTCGGCCGGGCGGTCATGGCGGTCCCGGGTCCGGTCACCTCGCCGATGTCGGCGGGCTGCCATGACCTGCTGCGTCGCGAGCCCGATCCGGCGTTACTGGTGACCTGCGTCGACGACGTGCTGGCCGTCGTCGGAGCCATCGGCGAGGGGCTCACCACTGAGCGGCACGAACAAGTCGGCGGCGACGTGCGCGCCGAGCTCGACGACCTGGACCCTGTCGCGCGGCGGGTCTTCGAAGGACTCCCCGTCCGCCGCCCAGCCCGACCCGACGAAATCGCGCAGCGCTGCGGCGTGACCCCGCTCGACGTGATCAGGTCGTTGCCCGTCCTGGATCTCGCCGGCCTGCTGGACGCGAGCGACGCCGGCTACCGCATCGCGGCCCGTCTACGGCCCCGCCGAGAAAGGGTCTGACCTCGCGGCACCCGTGGCCGCCCCATGATCTGGTGCGGTTCTGGCGCACCCCGTGCCGTGCACCGCGTCAGTCGATGTTGCGGCTGTTCGTCGTCAGTTTGTGTGCTTCGGTGTCCGGCTCGTCGATGCCGAAGGCGATGACCCGCTTGGGATGAAGCCGGATCAAGGGGGCGTCCTGGTCCTCGATTGCCTCCGCGACGCCGCGGATTTCGATGCATCTCACCCGCCACGGTTGCACTGAAACGAGGTCGTCGACGACAAATGCCGCGCGTCCGTTGCGGGCGATGTTTCGGAACTTCTGACTCTTCATCAGGTTGTAACCGCTGATGTCGATCGTCGACGTAGCGGGGTTGTAGGAGAAACCCACCGGGCTGACCTGCAGAACCCCACTCTCCTGGACCGTTGCCAGGCGGCCCAGACGCTGGCTGGCCAGGTAGGCGATCTCGGTCTCGGTGAACGCCACGAACAGGACGCTACAACTGCGAGGTCACACCCGTGACCGCACGGCGCACCATCCGGACCAGCTCAGGGTGGGGACTCGGAGTGAGGAGGTGGCTGAAAATCCAGCCCTAGATGTGCTGCTACGACCAACAGCCGCCTGTCTCTGGTCCATAACGTGGTATCGGAGGTCAGCCTGGTCGCGGCGAGGAGATGGGCATCGACGTAGCCGATCCCCGCGCCGTACAACGCTTCCTGCTTGATCAGCCGCAGGACCTCATCGTTGCGGGCCTCCGTCGCCTGGGGGAGAGCTGCCAGCAACCCGATGACCTCGTCGCGGCGGCTCAGATTGCCCAGCGCTAGCTCTCCGGTGACCCAGGGGTGGCCCAAGACGGCACCGTTCCCGAGCAGACGGACCAGTATGGCGTTTGCCGAGTGGAGGTGATCGATCCATATGGAGGTGTCGACCAGGATCACCGGGACTGAGTCCGACGCCGGGGTACCTCGGCGAGGGCGGGTTCAGTTCCCCCGAGGCGGGCCAACCGTCGGGCGCTCTCTCGTTCGATCAGGGCGCCAAGTGCCTCGCGCACGAGAGCGGTCTTCTCGGTCGTGCCAGTGAGGCGCTGCGCTTCGACGAGCAGGTCATCGTCCAAGACGAGGGTCGTACGCATAGCTGCACTCCTGGTGTAGGCATCAAGACGGTCATCTAATGATGACATATCTGATGCCCATCCCGTGTACCTGCGACCCGTCAGGGGACCCGCTTGCGCAACACTCGTGTCGTTGCTCATCTACCGCCCAAGCCTGCCGTTGTGGCAAGATCAAGAGCTTCGCCGTATACACGTTTGGCAGGGTTAACTCGGGGCTACGTGATCGCCGCTGCCATGCGGTGCACTGCCTCGGTGAGAATCTGTGTAGAGGTGCCGAGGTTGAGCCGGACGTGCCCGGCTCCTCCGGTTCCGAACGCCGGTCCCGCGCTCAAGGCGACTCGTCCCTTGTCGAGAAAGACCGCGGCGGGTCCGGCGCTCAGTGTCACCAGACCACGTTTCGCTACCGCGGATGCGCCGTCGTCCAGTCCCAATGCACGACAGTCGAGCCAGGCCAGGAAGGTCGCTTGCGGCGGCGTGTAGCGGACCTGCGGCAGGTGCTCCTCGATCAGGGCAGTGAGCAGATGGCGGTTGTGGTCCAGGCCGGCCAGTAGCGCGTCCAGCCAGGCGCCGCCGTCTGCGAGCGCGGCGGTGTGGGCGATAAGCCCCAGATGACTCGGGCCGTGGCTCACTTCCTCGGGCAGCCGCGCCAAGTCATCGGTGGCGTGCGGGCCCGCGATTGCCAGCGCTGCCTTGAGACCAGCGAGATTCCAGGCCTTGGACGCCGACATCAACGAGAACGCGTTCTCGCTGCCGGGGACACTCAGGTACGGCACGAACCGTTGCCCGGGCATGATGACCGGAGCGTGGATCTCGTCCGCGACGACCCGCACGTGGTGCGTTGCTGCCAGCGCCGCGACCGCACCCAGTTCGTCAATGCTGTGCACCGTGCCGGTGGGATTGTGCGGGTTACACAGCAGGTACGCGGCCGGGTTGCGGGCAGCGGTCGCGCGGGCAAACGCCTCGCCCAACGCGTCCAGGTCGAGACGGTGCTCCGGGGTGAGTGGCGCCTCGACGATCCGCCGATCCATGTGCTCGACGAACGAATAGAAAGGCGGGTAGACGGGGCAGTTGACGACGACAGCATCGCCGGGCTCGGTGACCAGTCGCAGCACCTCGACGACACCCATCATCACGTCCGGCACGATCGCTGTGCGTTCCACGACAATGCCGTCCCAACCCCACCGGTCAAGAGCGAAACCCTGCAGTGCCTCGGCATACGCGGTGCCGGCCGCGTAACCGGTGTCGCCCAGCTCGATGGCGTCGATAAGAGACCTGGCGATCGGTTCGGCGAGCATGACGTCCATCTCGGCGACCCACATCGGCAGCACATCCTCGGGGTAGGTGCGCCATTTCAGGCTCGTGCGTCGTCTCAGCTCGCCGAGCGACACTTGCTCCAATGGGTTCGGGCCGCGCGACATGCTTGCCATACGGCAGTCTCCCGCGTCTGTGAGCGTGCCGC
>DAITQD010000043.1:11232-18437 GCA_036833255.1 Jatrophihabitantaceae bacterium | reverse complement strand
AGCGGGCCGTCGACCTCCTTCGCCAGGTGTTGCCCGGCGGCCCGGATGCCGCCCTCGAATTGTGCAACCCGCTGCGGCCCTAGACCGCAGAAAGTTGCACCATCGGGGTCGGGGGCGGGGCGTCAGCCGGTGCGGGAGATCACCAGGTCGGTGAGCGTCGCGAGGGCGGCGCGCGCCGGCACATCGGGCAGGTCGGGCAGCATGCGACGGGCGGCATCGGCGTAGTGCTGCAACGTCGCGCGCGACTCGGCCAGTGCCGACGATCCGCGCAGCAGGCCCAGCGCCTCGGCGTGCTCGGCGTCGTCGACGAGGGGCCGCGCCACCAGCAAGCGCAGCCGCTCGTCCACCGGCGCGTCGGAACGCAGCGCGTACAGCACCGGCAACGTCGCGATCCCCTCGCGCAGATCGGTGCCCGGCGTCTTGCCGGACTCGGTCGACTCGGAGGCAATGTCGAGGATGTCGTCGCTGATCTGAAACGCGACGCCGATCTGCTCGCCGAAGCGCCGCAGCGTCTCGACGACCGTCGGGTCGGCGCCCGCGTAGTAGGCGCCGAACTCGGCCGCGGTGGCGATCAGCGAACCGGTCTTGTCGGCCAACACCCGGAGGTAGTGCTCGATGGCATCGACACCCTCGCGCGGGCCGACTGTCTCGCCGATCTGACCGGTGACGAGTCGCTCGAACGTGCGCGCTTGCAGTCGCACAGCATGCGGGCCCAGGTCGGCGAGCAGCTGAGACGCCCGGGAGAACAGAAAATCGCCGGTCAGGATCGCGACCGTGTTGTCCCAGCGCGCATTCGCAGAGACCGCACCGCGCCGTACGGTCGCCTCATCCATCACGTCGTCGTGGTACAGCGTGGCTAGGTGGGTCAGCTCGACGACGACCGCCGCCGGCACGATCTCCGGGCGGGACGGATCACCGAAATGCGCGCCGAGCACGCTGACCAGCGGCCGGAACCGCTTGCCGCCGGCGTCGACGAGGTAGCGCGCGGCACCGGCCACGAACTCGTCATCGGAGCGGACGGCCTGTCGCAGCGCCGACTCGATCGCGTCCAACCCGGCGCGCACCGACGCCTCGAGCGCCGCGTCGGCGAACTCGACGCCGAGCGCGGTGCGGCTCACCCGACCAGCGTTGCGGCCTTCGCCGCCAGGTCGAGGATGGGCTGCGGGAACAGGCCGAGCACGATGGTGACAACCACCCCGAACGTCAGGGCGACCGTGGTCGACCAGCCTGGGATGGCGATGGTCGGGCCGTTCTCCGGGGGTTCAGCGAAGAACATGAGCACCACGATACGGAGGTAGTAGAACGCCGCCACCGCCGAGAAGACCAGCGCGATCACCACGAGCGGCGCGGCCACGTGGTACGCCGCGCGGAAGACGGAGAATTTCGCGATGAAGCCCGACGTCAACGGGATGCCGGCCATCGACATCAACAACACGGTCATCACGGTCGCCACGAACGGGCTCTTGCGGGCCAGCCCCGACCACTGCGCCAGGTGCGTCGCCTCGCCGTCGGCATCGCGCACGAGCATGAGCAGGCCGAACGCGGCCATCGTCGAGAAACTGTAGGTGAGAAGGTAGAACAGCACGCTGGAGATGCCGTCCTGGGTCAGCGCCACCACGCCGACGAGGATGAAGCCGGCGTGCGCGATCGACGAGTACGCCAGGACACGCTTCAGGTCGGTCTGGGTCAGCCCGAAGATGCCGCCGACCGCCATCGACGCGATCGCGACGGCCCAGATGATCGGGCGCCAGTTCCACGCTGTCGCATTGAAGCCGACGTAGAGCACGCGCAGGATCGCACCGAACGCCGCGATCTTGGTGCACGACGCCATGAACGCCGTCACCGGCGAGGGCGAACCCTGATAGACGTCGGGCGTCCAGCTGTGGAACGGCGCGATGCCGGCCTTGAACAGCAGGCCGACGAGCAGCAGGGCCAACCCGACGTAGAGCAGCACGTCGGACTTGCTCGAGCTCTTCGACGCACTGAGGATCGCCGGCAGGTCGACGGAGTTCGCGTAGCCGTAGAGCAGCGCGAGCCCGTACAGGAAGAACGCCGAGGCGAAGGCACCGAGCAGGAAGTACTTCAGCGCCGCCTCCTGCGAGAGCAGCCGTCGCCGGCGGGACAGCCCGGCCATCAGGTACAGCGGCAGCGACAGCACCTCGAGGGCCACGAACATCAGCAGCAGGTTGTTCGAGATCGGGAAGATCAGCATGCCCGACACGGCGAACAGCAGGAGCGGGAAGACCTCCGTCTGGATGCGGTCGGTGCGCGCGAGGCGGCGGTCGGTCGGGGATCCGACGACCACGGCGGCAGAGGCGACGATGGCGCTGCCGACGTCGACGCTGCGCTCGGAGATCAGCAGGACCGACATGATCGCCAGTGCCAGGACCGAGCCCTGGATGAACAGGCCCGTGCCGTCGACCGCGAGGGCGCCCGCCACGGTCGTCTCGGACGTGCCGTGCAGCAGGCCGACAGTGACCAGTGCGGCAGCGAGCCCCCCGATCGTGATGCCCATCTGCGCCACGTAGCGCTCGGCACGTGGCACGAGCGCCTCGGCCAGCACGCCGAGCATCGCCGCGCTGAGCACGATCAGGATCGGCGCGAGCGCGTGGTAGGACACGGACGGCGCGGGGATGCTCCCCACGTCCGCCAGCAGCGTGGGGCTCACTTGACTCCTCCGACGGCAGTGCCGAGCTTCGGTGCCGGGTCGGTTTGATGCACGTTCTGCAGGGTGGCCTTCACCGCCGGGTTGATCACGTCGAGGATCGGCTTGGGGTAGACGCCGAGGACGACGATCAACGCGATCAGCGGCGCGACGGCGAACACCTCGCGGACGTTGAGGTCGCGGAACTTGGCGACCCTCTCGCTCACCCGGCCCTGGAAGGTGCGCTGGTAGAGGTAGAGCACGTAGATGGCCGCGAGAATGATGCCGGTCGTGGCCAGCACGGCCAGGCCCTTGTGTCGGGTGAACGTGCCCACCAGCACCAGGAACTCGCTGACGAACGTGCTCATGCCGGGTAACGCCAGCGCCGACAGGCCGGTGAGCAGGAACAGCCCGGCGAGAATCGGCGTCACCTTCGCGGCGCCGCCGTAGTCATCGACATTGCGGCTCTTGCCGCGCGCGATCAGCAGGCCGACGACGATGAACAGTGCGCCCGTCGACAGACCGTGGTTGACCATGTAGAGCACCGCACCGGTGCCGCTCTGCGTGGTGAAGGCGAAGATACCCAGCCCGATGAAGCCGAAGTGCGCCACCGACGTGTAGGCGACAAGTCGCTTCATGTCGCGCTGGCCGATGGCCAGGAACGCCGCGTACAGGATGCCGATGACCGAAAGGATCAGGATCGTCGGCGCGAAGTACCGCGACGCGCCGGGGAACAGCGGCAGGCAGTAGCGCAGGAACCCGAACGTGCCGACCTTGTCGAGGACGCCCACCAGCAGAGCTGCGCCACCGGACGGGGCCTCGGCTCCGGCGTCGGGCAGCCAGGTGTGGAACGGCACCAGCGGCGCCTTGATGGCGAAGGCGATGAAGAAGCCGAGGAACAGCCACTTCTGGGTGGCGTTGTCGGGCACCGGGTGCGCGATCAGATAGGTGATCGAGAACGAGTGCGACCCGGTGGTGACGTATAGACCGATGACCGAGGCCAGCATGAGCAGGCCGCCGACGAGGGAGTACAGGAAGAACTTCATCGCCGCGTACTGGCGGCGCGGGCCGCCGAAGCTGCCGATGATGAAGTACATCGGGACGAGCATTGCCTCGAAGAACACGTAGAACAGGAAGACGTCGGTAGCGGTGAACACGCCGATCATGAAGAACTCGAGCAGCAGCAGCAGGCCGAAGTAGTTCTTGACGCTGCGCCGCTTCGCGCCCGGCGCGGCGATCTCTTCCGCTCCTGACTTGCTGTCGAACGTGTTCCACGAGGCGAGGATGACGGCCGGCACCAGCACCACCGACATGCCGACCAGGACGAGCGCGATGCCGTCGACGCCGACGGCGATCTGGACGTTGAATGCCTTGATCCAGGTCCAACTGCCGCGGAACTGGAAGCGATCTGCCTTGGCGCCGGTGTCGAATGTGAAACCGATAACCGCCATGTAGACGACCACGATCAGCGACACCGCAAGGCTGAGCTGCTTGGCCAGCCTGGCCTGCTCCTGCTTGAGGGAGAAGACGACGAGCGAACCCACCAGCGGGATCAGCACGAGGAACACGAGGGCAGGATTGTGCATTACTGGAACCTCACCGCGAGCAGAACCGCGACGACGGCGACGGTGCCGCCGAGCATCGACAGCGCGTAACTTCGCACGAAGCCCGTCTGCGTCCGTTTCAACCTGGCCGAGCCGCCGCCCAAGCCCGCGGCCAGACCGGTGACCGCACCGTCGACACCGCGGTTGTCGAAGTAGACGAGCGCCCGGCTGAGCCACTGGCCCGGCCGCTGCAGTACGGCCTCGTTGAAGGCGTCGGCGTAGATGTTCTTGCGGGCGACCGTCGTGATCGGCGAGACGCCGACGGGCTGGGTGAGCGGGATCGGCTTGCGGCCGAACGCGACCCAGCCGCCGAGCACGCCGAGTGCGACGACGACCAACGTGAGGGCGGTCAGCACGAGCTTCGACACGGTGTGCACGCCCTCCTCGACGCTCGGGCCGACGGACGGGGTGAGCCAGTGCTGCATTCCGCCGCCGAAGATCAGCAGATAGCCGCCGACCAGCGAGAGCACCCCCAGGACGATCATCGGGTAGGTCATCGAGCGCGGCGCCTCGTGCGGATGGACGTCGTCCTCCCAGCGCCGCTCGCCGTGGAAGGTCATGACGAACGCACGCGTCATGTAGAACGCGGTGAGCCCGGCGCCGGCCAGCGCGACCAGGCCGAGGATCCAGCCCGAGGTGCCGCCCTTGTCGAGCGCTGCTTCGATGATCTTGTCCTTCGTCCAGAACCCGGTCGCCAGCGGGAAGCCGATGATCGCGAGGAAGCCGCAGAGGAACACGCCGTAGGTGATCGGCATGACCCGGGCCAGCCCGCCGAAGCGACGCATGTCGATGCGGTCGTTCATGGCGTGCATGACCGAGCCGGCCGACAGGAACAGCGCGGCCTTGAAGAAGCCGTGGCCGACCAGGTGGATGATGCCGATCGCGTACACCCCGGGGCCGAGGCCGACGGCCAGGAACATGTAGCCGATCTGGCTGACGGTCGAGTACGCGAGCACCCGCTTGAGGTCGTCCTGCCCGCAACCGCAGATACAGCCGTAGAGCAGCGTGACCGCCCCGACCACGACGACAGCCGTGCGGGCCGCCTGCGAGACGTCGAAGATCGGTGCGGACCGGGCGATCAGGTAGACGCCGGCGGTGACCATTGTCGCCGCGTGGATCAGCGCCGACACCGGGGTTGGGCCCTCCATCGCGTCGGGCAGCCAGGTCTGCAGCGGGAACTGGCCGGACTTGCCGCACGCGCCGAGCAGCAGCATGAACCCGATCGCGGCGGCGACGCCCTTGGTCAGGTGCGCGTTGCCGTAGAGCACGTCGGCGAAGGAGGTGCTGCCGAGGTAAACGAACATGATCATGATCGCGATGGACAGGCCGACGTCGCCCACGCGGTTGGCGAAGAACGCCTTGTTGCCCGCCGTCGCTGCCGTGTCGCGGTTGTAGTAGAAGGCGATCAGCAGGTAGGACGCGAGGCCGACGCCCTCCCAGCCGACGTACATGGCGAGGTAGCTGTTGGCCAGCACCAGCAGCAGCATCACCGCGATGAAGAAGTTGAAGTAGCCGAAGAAGCGCCTGCGGCCCTCGTCGTGCGCCATGTACCCGACGGCGTAGATGTGGATCAGCGAGCCGACGCCGGTGATCAGCAGCACGAACACCATCGACAGCGGGTCGATCAGCAGGCCGGCGTCGACCTTGAAGCCGGCCACCGGGATCCACGAGTACAGGTGCAGGTTGATCGCGCGGTTGCTCTCCCCCTTGACCGAGAAGAACAGCATCACGGCATAGATGAACAGCACGACCGGGACCGCGGCGCCCACCAGGTGCGCCCACTTGTCGGCGCGCCTGCCGGCGATGAGCAGCACGGCCGCGGACAGCAGCGGCAGCGCGATCAGCAGCCAGGAGGCCGACTGGATTCCGTGGGCAGTGGTCATGGGGCGACCGCTCCCTAGTACTTCAGGAGGTTGGCGTCGTCTATCGACGCCGACCTCCGGGTTCGGAAGATGGACATGATGATCGCCAGCCCGATGACGACCTCGGCCGCCGCGACAACCATGACGAAGAACGCCATGATCTGGCCGTCCAGGCTGCCGTTGATGCGGGCGAAGGTGACCAGGCTGAGGTTGACGGCGTTGAGCATCAGCTCGACGCACATGAAAACGACGATCGCGTTGCGTCGCACGAGCACGCCGACTGCGCCGATGGTGAACAGCGCCGCGGACAGCACCAGATAATAGGTAGGCGTCATCGGACATCCTCGGGATTGTCGAGGGCCGGCACTTCGCGCACGCCGGGCGTCGAGGCCATCACCGACTCGTGCGAGATCGAGCCGTCGGGCAGCAGCGCCGGTGTCCCGATCGAATTGCCGGAGGACAGCACACCAGGACCGGGCAGGGGCTGCGGGCGGCCGGAGCGGATGCGCTCGCGGGCGATCGACTTCTGCGTGGGCTTCGGGTCGTCGCGCTCGATGTGCGCAAGAATCATCGCGCCGACCGCGGCGACGATCAACAGCGCCGAGGTGAGTTCGAAGGCAAACAGGTACTTGGTGAACAGGAGCGCGGCGATATTGTTGACGTTCTGACCGCCCGCGTTCGGCTTGTCGAGGTCGACCGGCGTGGATCCCTTGAACGCGCGACCGACCGACAGCGACACCATCAGCGCGAAGCCGATCCCGAACAGGGCCGCTGCCCAGCGCTGTCCGTGCAGCGTCTCGACGATCGAGTCCGACGCGTCACGGCCGATGAGCATCAGCACGAACAGGAAAAGGATCATGATTGCGCCGGTGTAGACGATGATCTGCACCAGGCCCAGGAACGGGCCCTGCTCGATCAGGTAGAACATGCCCAGCGACATCATCGTGGCGACCAGCGAGAGCGCCGAGTGGATGGCATTGCGCAGCAGCACCATCCCGATCGCGCCGGCCAGCGAGATCGGGCCGAGGATCCAGAAGGCGATGGCCTCACCCAACGGCACCTGGCCGTTGGTCAGCTCACCGGCGGCCAGCACGG
>DAITQD010000043.1:4475-11132 GCA_036833255.1 Jatrophihabitantaceae bacterium | reverse complement strand
CTGTTTTCCCCGCTGGTGACCGCTTTCAGGCCGTCAAACCGAGCACCAGCGGGGAAAAGCGGCCCGAGCGTGGGGTGGTTCATCCGTGGTGCCGTCCGACTTCGATGGCAATGCCGGCGATGGGACGTCCGGCCACGTTGGCCGTGCTCTGCGGGGCGCCCTGCTGCAGCGGCGCCTGCGACGCGACGGTGTAGTAGTCCTTCTCGTCCTCGCCGAGCCGCGTCGGGTGCGGCGGCGCCTCCATGCCCGGCAGCAACGGGGCCATCAGCTGCTCCTTGGTGTAGATCAGGTCCTGGCGGTTGTCGAGGGCGAGCTCGTACTCGTTGCTCATCGTCAGCGCCCGGGTCGGGCAGGCCTCGATGCACAGGCCGCAGAAGATGCAGCGCAGGTAGTTGATCTGGTACACCGCGCCGTAGCGCTCACCGGGCGAGAAGCGCTGCTCGTCGGTGTTGTCGCCGCCCTCGACGTAGATCGCGTCGGCGGGGCACGCCCACGCGCACAGCTCGCAGCCGACGCACTTCTCCAGACCGTCCGGGTGCCGGTTCAGCACGTGCCGCCCGTGGTAGCGCGGCGCCGGCGGGTAGATGTCGAACGGGTACTGCTGGGTGTAGACGTGTTTGAACATCGTCGCGAAGGTCAGGCCGAAGCCCTTGGCGAAGCCAGTAAGGGTTGCGCTGGGCTCAGACGTGGGCTGCTCAGCCATCGGGGTCTTCTCCCTCCGCGAGCGCGGATGTGGGTGGGCGCGCCGAGGCCTTCGCGAGGCGCTTCGGCGTGGGCACCACGAGGTCCATCGGTGGCGTCGGGAACGTCGGCGCGAGCAGCGCCTCCGCCTCGTCGTCGGCCTCGCGTTCGGCAGCCCGGCGCGCAGCGGCGCCCTCCCACATCATCAACGCGGGGACGACGACGAGCAGCAACACCAAGGCGAGCGGGACGGCGGTCGCCTTCCACGCCGGCCAGTCGCGGTCACGCAGCACGTGGATCGCGGTGACGGCGAGGATCCACACCAGGTTGATCGGGATGAGCACCTTCCAGCCCAGGTGCATGAACTGGTCGTAGCGCAGGCGGGGCAACGTGCCGCGCAGCCAGACGAACACGAAGATGATCGCGACGATCTTGAGCACGAACCAGACCATGGGGAACCAGCCCGAGTTGGCGCCGTGCCAGAGCGCGTGCACGCCCCACGGCGCGTGCCAGCCACCGAGGAAGAGGGTCGTGGCGAGCGCCGAGACGGTGACCATGTTGATGTACTCGGCGAGGAAGAACATCGCGAACTTGAACGACGAGTACTCGGTGTGGAAACCACCGACCAGTTCGGACTCGGCTTCGGCTAGATCGAACGGGGCACGGTTGGTCTCACCCACCACGGCGACCGCGTAGATGCAGAACGACACGAACAACGGAATGATGTTCCAGGTGTGGTACTGCGCGGCCACGATGCCCGAGGTCGACATCGTCCCGGCGAACAGGAAGACCGCCACCATCGACAGCCCCATCGCGACCTCGTAGGAGATCATCTGGGCCGCCGAGCGCAGGGCGCCGAGCAGCGGGTAGGTCGATCCGGACGCCCAGCCCGACAGCACGATGCCGTACACGCCCAGCGACGAGCAGGCGAAGACGACGAGCACGCCCACCGGCAGGTCGGTGAGCTGCAGCGGCGTGCGGTGGCCGAACAGCGACACCTCGGGGCCGAACGGAATGACCGAGAACGCCAGGAAGGCGGGCACTGCCGACAGGATCGGCGCCAGGAAGTAAACCGGCTTGTCGGCCAGCACCGGGATGATCTCTTCCTTGAACGCCAGCTTCAGGCCGTCGGCCAGCGACTGCAGGGTTCCCCACGGCCCGACCCGGTTGGGACCGATACGGTTCTGCATCCGGCCGACGACCTTGCGCTCGAAGACGATCGAGAACAGCGTCATGACAACCAGGAAGACGAAGACGCCGAGAACCTTGATCGCCACGATCCAGACCGGTTGATTGCCGAAGCCGGGCAGGTTCTGAGACGCGGCGAAGACGGCAGCGCTGCTCATGACACACCTCCGGCGGCTGCGTCGGCGCCGAGCACGGGCGGCGCGTCGGGACTGGTGAGCGTCACGATGTCGCCGGACGTCGCGCCGAGGGTCGCGCGCACCGCGCAGCCGCGGGCGTTGGTCGGCAGCCAGACGACCCGGTCGGGCAGTTCGGCAATGACGACGGGCAGCACGAGCGTCCCGCGCGCGGTGGCGACGGCGATGGAGCCGCCGTCGACTACGCCCACCTCGGCTGCGGTGGCCACGTTGAGCAGAGCACGTGCGGGCTTGGCGGTGCCGGCGAGGTGCTCGTCGCCGTCCTGCATTCGGCCGGCGTCGATCAGTTCGTGCCAGGTGGCCAGCAACGCCTCGCCCTTGGCGGGCACGTCCGGCGCGACGGCTGCCACGCTCGGGGCGGCCGGCCGGTTCGTGCCGGGTGCGAGGCGGACCAGTTCGTCGCGCGCTGCGGCAACGCTCGGCAGGCCGAGCGGCACGTCGAGTTCCTCGGCGAGCGCGTGCAGCACGCGGCCGTCAGACATGGCGCCCGTGTTGGCGATCGTGAGGTCGAATGGGCGGCGCCGGCCTTCCCACGTGACGTAGCGCCCGGCCTTCTCGGCGGGCGGCGCTACCGGCAGCACGACGTCTGCGTGCGCGGTGACGGCACTCGCGCGGATCTCGAGGCTGACGATGAAGCCGGCTCGGCCGAGGGCCTCGGTCGCCAATGTCGGGTCGGCGAGATCGGCAGGGTCGACGCCGCCGATGACGAGCGCGGCCAACGAACCGTCAACGGCCGCTCGGAGGATCGCGTCGGTGTCACGGCCGGTCTCTGTCGGCACGGCAGCACCCCACGCCTGCTCGACCTCGGCGCGCGCGGCGTCGTCGCCGACCGCGCGGCCGCCCGGCAGCAGCGTCGGCAGCGCGCCGGCATCGATGGCACCGCGCTCGCCGGCGCGGCGCGGCACCCAGGCCAGCCTGGCGCCGGTGAGGGTGGCCAGGTCGGCAGCGGCACTGAGCGCTCCGGGCGAGGACGCCAACCGTTCCCCGACAAGGATGACCGCGCCGTCCCTCGACAGCGCATCGGTGACGGCCCCGTCGAGGCCGCCGAGCGCCGCAGCCTCGGCCCCGGGCAGCGTCGCGACGAGCGTGCCGTCGAGCTTGGCGAGACCGCGCGAGGCGAACGGGGCGACCGACCAGACAGCGGTGCGGCCGAGGCGGGTGGACTTGCGCATCCGCAGAAACACGATCGGCGACTCGTCCTCCGGCTCGAAGCCGACCAGCAGCACCGCGGGTGCCTGCTCGAGCGAGGCGTAGGAGACGTGTTCCGGCGTCGTGCCGGCGACGTGCGAGCCGAGGAACGCGAGTTCCTCGGCGCTGCCCGGCCGCGAGCGGAAGTCGATGTCGTTGGTGCCCAGCACGACGCGGGCGAACTTCGCGTAGGCGTAGGCGTCCTCTTCGGTGAGGCGGCCGCCTGGCAGCACGCCGATTCCGCCACGGTCGACGGCCTCGCGCAGACCGGCTGCCGCCCGCTCGAGCGCCTCGGGCCAGCTGGTTTCGACGAGCGTGCCCGACTCGTCGCGGATCATCGGGGTGAGCAGCCGATCGGCCTGCGTGGCGTAGTGGAACGACCAGCGGCCCTTGTCGCAGTTCCACTCCTCGTTGACCAGCGGGTCGTCGCCCGCGAGGCGGCGGGTGATCTTGCTGCGGCGCCAGTCCGAGCGCTGCGCGCAGCCCGAGGAACAGTGCTCACACACGGAATCGGTGGACAAAAGATCAAATGGTCTAGCCCGGAACCGATAAGACGCCCCGGTGAGGGCTCCCACCGGGCAGATCTGCACGGTGTTGCCGGAGAAGTAGGACTGGAACGGCTCCTCGGATGAGGTGCCGATCTGCTCGTGTGCGCCGCGTTCGAGCAGGTCGATGAACGGGTCGCCGGCGATCTGCTCGGAGAAGCGGGTGCAGCGCTGGCACAACACGCAGCGCTCGCGGTCGAGCAGCACGTTGGACGAGATCGCGATGGGCTTGGGGAAGGTGCGCTTGACGTCGCGGAAGCGCGAGTCGGCGCGGCCGTTGCTCATCGCCTGGTTCTGCAGCGGGCACTCGCCGCCCTTGTCGCAGATCGGGCAGTCCAGCGGGTGGTTGATGAGCAGCAGCTCCATCACGCCCTGCTGCGCCTTGTCGGCCATCACGGAGGTGAGCTGGGTTTGCACGACCATGCCGGGCATCACCGTGGTGGTGCACGACGCGGGAGGCTTGGGCATGGCACGGCCATTGCCCATGTCGCTGACCTCGACCAGGCACTGCCGGCAGGCGCCGGCCGGCTCGAGCAGCGGGTGGTCGCAGAAGCGCGGTATCGCGATGCCGAGCTGCTCGGCGGCGCGGATCAGCAGCGTCCCCTTGGGAACGGAGATCTCGATGCCGTCGATCGTGACGGTGACGAGGTCTTCCTTCCCCTGCACGGCAGTCATGCGGGGACTCCCTGCGCCAGGGCGCGCGCACCGGGGAACGGGCACCCGTCGCCTTCGACGTGCGCGAGGTACTCGTCGCGGAAGTACTTGATCGAGGACGTAACGGGGCTGACCGCACCGTCACCGAGCGCGCAGAACGCGCGGCCCAGGATGTTGTCGGACACGTCGAGCAGGGTGGCGATGTCCTCGACCGTGCCGCCGCCGGCCTCCAGCCGCTCGTAGATGCCGACGTACCAGTAGGTGCCCTCGCGGCACGGCGTGCACTTGCCGCACGACTCGTGCAAGTAGAAGTCGCACCACTTCTTCACCGCGCGCACCACGCAGTCATCCTCGTCGAAGATCATCAGAGCGGACGTGCCGTTCATCGAACCCGCTTGCGCGGCTGAGTCGAAGTCGAGCGGGGTGTCGAGGTGCTCGGTCGTGAACATCGGCGTCGACGAGCCGCCCGGAGTCCAGAACTTGAGCTGTTTGCCGCGGTTCAGGCCACCGGCGAGGTCGAGCAGTTCGCGCAGGGTCGTGCCCATCGGCGCCTCGTACTGGCCAGGGTTCGTGACCCGGCCGGACAGCGAGTACATGCACGGTCCGGGCGAGCCGTGCGGGCCCATCTTCTTGAACCAGTCGGCGCCGCCCAGCACGATGTAGGGCACGCTGGCGAGCGTGCCGACGTTGTTGACGACGGTCGGCGCGTCGTAGAGGCCGTTCGTCGCGGGGAACGGCGGCTTGAGCCGGGGCTGGCCACGCTTGCCCTCGAGCGAGTCGAGCAGCGCCGTCTCCTCACCGCAGATGTAGGCGCCGGCGCCGCAGTGCACGGTGATCTCGCAGTCGAAGCCGGATTCCAGGATGTTCCTGCCGAGGTAACCCTTGGCGCGTGCCTGCTCGACGGCCGCGGTCACCCTGCGGATGGCGTGCACCGCCTCGCCGCGGATGTAGACGAACGCCCGCTCGGCGCGCACCGCGTAACAGGCGATGACGATGCCCTCGATCATCGAGTGCGGGTCGTTCATCATCAGCGGCAGGTCGCGGCAGGTGCCCGGCTCGCCCTCGTCGGCGTTGACCACGACATAGTGCGGTTTCCCGTCGCCCTGTGGGATGAACTGCCACTTCATGCCGGCCGGGAAGCCCGCGCCACCGCGGCCGCGCAGGTTGGCGTCCTTGACCAGCGCGATCAGTTCGCCGGGCGCCATGCCCAACGCCTTGCGCAGCCCGGCGTAGCCGTCCAACCGTTCGTAGTTCTCGATCTTCCAGGGCTGGTCGGTGCCGAAGCGCTTGGTGAGGACGGGAGTCAGCGGCATGTCACTTCCCCTTTGCCGCGGCTGAGCCCGGCTCGGTCTTGCCGCCCGAGCCGTGCGGGTGCTTCGGATCCGACATCGACGTCGTCAGCGGCGCGTCGTGCGCACTCGTCTGCTGCGGCGCGGAGATCGGTGCGCTCGTGTCGGCCGCCGTTCGCGCGGTGCGCTCGACAGCGTAGGACGGCGCGGTGTCGCCGCGCTCGAGCGCCAGGTGCACACCGACCTCGGTCGGGACGCCGCTGCTGATCGCGTCCTGCGCCAAGGTCTCGTCGTCGAAGAACCCGGCAATCTGGCGCTCGATCTGCTTGAACGAGCACAGCGGCGCGCCGCGGCTCGGCAGCGGGCGCTCACCATCGCGCAACTTGCCGACCAACTCCCGTGCCGAGGAGACATTCTGGTTGTCGAAGAACTCGTAGTTCACCGTGACGATCGGGGCGTAGTCGCAGGCGGCCAGGCACTCGGCGTGCTCCAGGGTGATCGAGGCGTCGGCGGTGGTCTCGTTGTCGCGCACGTCCAGCGTCTCGCGCAGCGCCGCGAAGATCTCGTCGCCGCCGAGCATGCCGCACAGGGTGTTCGTGCACACGCTGACGAGGTACTCACCGGTCGGCGTGCGCTTGTACATCGTGTAGAAGGTGGAGACGGCCGATACTTGCGCCTTGGTCAGGCCGAGGAGGTCGGCGCAGAACGCGATGCCGTCCGCGGTGACGTAGCCCTGCTCGGACTGGACAAGGTGCAGCAGCGGCAGCAACGCCGAGCGGGACTGACCGGCGGGGTAGCGGCTGATGAGTTCGGCCGCTTCGGCGCGGGTCTGCTCGCCGAACGCGCGCGGGTCGCCGGGACGATCCAGCTGCAGAAGCGACGTGCGGAAGTTCTGCCGCCCCGCATCGGCGTTGGTGG
>DAITQD010000043.1:0-4375 GCA_036833255.1 Jatrophihabitantaceae bacterium | reverse complement strand
GTCATCAGCGATCACACCCGCCCATCACCGGGTCGATCGACGCGACGGAGGCGATGACATCGGCGATCAGGCCGCCGATCGACATCGTCGCCGTGCCCTGCAGATTGATGAAGGACGGCTCGCGGAAATGCACCCGGAACGGGCGCGTCCCGCCGTCGCTGACGATGTGCGCACCGAGCTCGCCACGCGGCGACTCGACGACGCTGTACACCTGGCCGGGCGGCACGCGGAACCCCTCGGTGACGAGCTTGAAGTGGTGGATCAGCGACTCCATCGAGCCGGACATGATCTTCTGCACGTGCTCGAGCGAGTTGCCCAAGCCGTCCGGGCCGAGCGACAGCTTCGCCGGCCACGCGATCTTCGGGTCGTCGATCATCGTCGGGCCTGGCTCGAGGCGGTCGAGTACCTGCTCAACGATCTTCAGCGACTCCCACATCTCTGCCACCCGCACCACGAAGCGCGACCAGCAGTCCCCGCGGCCGTCGGTGGGCACCTCGAAGTCGAACGTCTCGTAGCCGAGGTAGGGCTCGGTCTTGCGCAGATCCCACGGCAGGCCGGCGGCGCGCAGGATCGGCCCGGTGATGCCCAGCGCGATGCAGCCCTCGACGCCGATCCACCCGACGTCCTTGAGACGCTTGATCCAGATCGGCTGGCCGGTGAGCAGCCGGTCGACGCCGACGAGTTCCTGGCGCATCTCCTTGATCCAGTGGCGGATCTTCTCGTCGTAGTCGGCCGGCAGGTCCTGAGCGATTCCGCCGGGGCGGACGTAGGCGTGGTTCATCCGCAAACCGGTGATCGCCTCGAAGATGTCGAGGCAGCGCTCGCGCGCGCGGAAACCGTTGGTCATCGCGGTGAGGGCGCCCAGCTCCATACCGCCGGTGGCCAGCCACACCCAGTGCGAGGACAGCCGGTTGATCTCCATCATCAGCACGCGGATCAGCTGCGCCCGCCGGGGCACATGCACACCGAGCAGCCGCTCGACGCCGAGGCAGTAGACGGTCTCGTTGAAGAACGGCGACAGGTAGTCGGCACGCGTCAGGAAGGTGACCGCCTGCGTCCAGGTGCGGAACTCGGTGTTCTTTTCGATACCGGTGTGCAGGTAGCCCACGACCACACGGGCATCGGTGACCGTCTCGCCCTCAAGCTCGAGCACGAGGCGAAGCACACCGTGGGTGGACGGGTGCTGCGGGCCCATGTTGAGGACGAGCCGCTCGTCACCGATCGGGTCGCCGCCGATGACCTGGTCCCAGTCACCGCCGGTGAGGTTGTAGACGCGTCCTTCGGTGGTGGCGCGCGACGGGGCATAGTCGCTCATTACCGGTAGTCCCTCCGCTCGTCGGGCGGCGGGATCGTCGCGCCCTTGTACTGCACCGCGATCCCGCCGAGCGGATAGTCCTTGCGTTGCGGGAAGCCGTCCCAGTCGTCGGGCATCAGGATGCGCGTCAGCGCCGGGTGCCCGTCGTAGATGATGCCGAACATGTCGTAGGCCTCGCGCTCCTGCCAGTCGGCGGTCGGCCAGAGTGCGGTGACGGACGGGACGTGCGGGTCGTCGACGGTGACCGCGACCTCGAGACGCAGCCGGCGCCGGAACGTCATCGAGGTCAGGTGGTAAACCGAGTGCAGCCGCGCCGCCGAGCCGAGGTAGTCGACGCCGGACACGCTCGAGCACAGCTCGAAGCGCAGCGACGCGTCGTCACGCAGCGCGGTGGCGATGCCGATCAGGTGCTCGCGGGCGATGTACAGGGTCAGCTCGCCACGGTCGACGACGGTCTTGGTGACGGCCCGGTCGTAGTTGCGGTAGACCGCGCGCAGCAAGTCGAGGAGTTCGTCGAAATAGCCGCCGTAGGGCCGCTCTGCCTCGGCTGCCTCCCACGGCTCGCGGACCAGGCCGCTGTAGCCGCTGGTGTCACCCGAATCGCCGGCGCCGAACATGCCGCGGCCCTGGGTCATCGGGCGTACTTAATGCTGGACGGGATGAGCTCGACCTTCTGGTCGGCTAGCTTGGCCGCGCGCTTCGGTCCCAGCGGCTCGTTCATGATCTTGTGGTGCAGCTTGAGGACCGCGTCGATGAGCATCTCCGGACGCGGCGGGCAACCCGGCAGGTACATGTCGACGGGTACGACGTGGTCGACGCCCTGCACGATCGCGTAGTTGTTGAACATGCCGCCGGAACTGGCGCACACACCCATGGCCAGTACCCACCGCGGCTCGGGCATCTGGTCATAGATCTGGCGCAGCACCGGTGCCATCTTCTGGCTGACCCGCCCGGCGACGATCATCAGGTCGGCCTGGCGCGGCGAGGCGCGGAAGACCTCCATGCCGAAGCGGGCGGAGTCGAAGCGGGGGGCGCCGAAGGTCATCATCTCGATGGCGCAGCAGGCCAGGCCGAACGTCGCCGGCCACAGCGAGGACTTGCGCGTCCAGTTGACGAGCTTCTCGACGCTGGCGAGCAGCACGCCGTCGGGGAGCTTCTCTTCTATACCCATTGTGCTAGTCCCAGTCCAGCCCGCCGCGGCGCCAGACATAGGCGTAGGCGACGAACACGGTGACGATGAACAGGATGATCTCGACCAGCCCGAACAGCCCGAGCGCCTTGTTCGCGACGGCGTAGGGGTACAGAAAGATGATCTCGATGTCGAAGACGATGAACAGCATCGCGGTCAGGAAGTACTTGATCGGAAAGCGGTTGGGTCCGAGCGGTTGCGGGGTCGGCTCGATGCCGCATTCGTAGAAGTCCAGCTTGGCCTTGTTGTAACGGCGCGGACCGGTGAACGGCGCGATGACCACGGAGAAGGTTGCGAACCCGAGGGCCAGTAGGAACAGCAGGACGATCGGCAGGTAAGGCGCGAGCATTGGGCTCTACTCCCCTCTCTGTCGTGTGCCGGTGTTGCGCGAGGTGCAAAGGCTAGACGGTGCGGTATGCCTAACGGACTGCCGGGGTGAGGCGGGTCAGGACGTTGATCACGCGGTCGGAGACGTCGCCGTCGTGCGGGTCGGTGAGGTTGGCCAGCAGCTTCAGCACGAAGCGCATCAAGGCCGGGTGCGGCAGGCCGTGACGGGTGCAGGCCTGCATGACGCGGGGGTTGCCGATGAGCTTCACGAAGGCGCCGCCGAGGCGGTAGTAGGCGCCCCACTCCTGCTGCATGCGCTCCGGGTAGGCCTGCAGCGCGCGCTCGCGGCTCGGTCCCTGCGCACACGCGAGCGCCTGCACGACGGCCTCGGCGGCGAACTTGCCGGACTCCATCGCATAGGGAATGCCCTCGCCGTTGAACGGGTTCACCGAGCCGCCGGAGTCGCCGACGAGCAGCAGGCCGCGCAGGTAGTGCGGGGTGCGGTTGAAGCCCATCGGCAGCGCAGCTCCGCGGGTGGGGCAGGTGGCATTCCGTTCGCGCAGCCCCCACTCCTCGGGAGTGTTGTCCAGCCAGGTGGTGAGCATCCCGCGGTAGTCGGTCTTGCCGAATCCGGCGCTCGTGCTCAGCACGCCAAGGCCGGCGTTGACCGTGCCGTCGCCCATGCCGAAGATCCAGCCGTAGCCGGGCAGCAGGTCAGACTCGTTGGGCTTGCCGTCCCACAGTTCCAGCCAGGACTCGAGGTAGTCGTCATGGGTCTTGGGGCTGGTGTAGTAGCGGCGCACGGCCACACCCAGCGGACGCTTGTCGTTGCGGTGCACACCGAGCTGCTGGGCCAGCTTGCCGGATACGCCCTCGCAGGCGAGCACGAGCGGCGCGCGGTACTCGACGGGCTGCCTGTCCGCAGTGCGCCCCTTCACGCCGGCTACCCGCCCGGTGCGGTCGAGGATGGGCTCGGTGATCGTCGTCTGCTCGTACAGCCGCGCACCGGCCTTCACGGCCTGGTTGGCGAGTAGGGCGTCGAGGTCGGCGCGGGGCCGCACCAGGCCGTAGGCCGGGAAGGTGGTGAGCTCGGGCCAATCCAGGTGCAGCCGCTGGCCGCCACCGATGACACGCAGGCCGCGGTTGTGCAGCCAGCCGGCCTGCTCGCTGACGTCTATACCCATGTCGATCAGCGCGCGGGTGCCGCGCGGGGTCAGCCCGTCGCCGCAGACCTTCTCGCGCGGAAAGGTCGTCTTCTCCAGCACCGCGACGTCGAGGCCCGCGTTGGCCAGCCAGTAGGCGGCGCTACTGCCCGACGGGCCGGCCCCGACGACGATGACGTCCGCCGCGTACCGCTCATCTGCTGTGGGCGCGTTGTGCGGGCGGACGGCGGAGCCGGGTGCAGTCATCGCACACTCCCGTCTCGCTGGTGCCTATGGACGCCGTGGGACCTTGTGAACGGCTTCACGAGCTGAACGTTTGCGAGTCTATTCGTTCGCCGGCGCGGCTGTCTCCGCGCCCCGGGCGGCCTCGAGTCCGGTTCG
>DAITQD010000042.1:0-19076 GCA_036833255.1 Jatrophihabitantaceae bacterium | reverse complement strand
GGCCGGCCCCTGCCGAGCGGAGCGCACTCGGCGGACGGACCGGCATAGTGCGGCGCGCGCAGCACGATCACCGGTCCGTCACTGAACACAGTGACGAAACCGCTGCGGCGGGCCGCGGCGAGAACCGCAGCTGGCACTGCCCGGTAGCCGACGTTGGGCCGCGACAGGTCCAGGACGACGAAGTCCGCCCCGGTGATGGGCAGATGTGGCAACGTCACGTGGTCGCGCCTGGCCAGGTGCGGTGCAATGCGTTCCTCGACCTGCACGCACACGCCGTCCGGAATGACGGCGCCAGCGCGTTGCGCGGTCAGGGCGGATGGCTCGCGTCGGTTCTCGATCAGTCGGACGGCATTTGGCAGCAGCGAGCGGAATTGCGTCGCGACGACGACGCTGAGGCCGACCTCGGCCGCGACGAGGAGAGCGATGAGTAGCTTGCGGGCCAGCCCGGCGGTCCAGGCTGCGCTAAACATTCCGACGCGTGCGGCACCGTCGACGAACGCCAGAACCAGCACCAGCCACGGCAGCGCGTTGTACTGGAAGTGTGCGGTCCACAGTTCCGGGCGCGAGTTGAAGAAGCGCTCCGCGAGCAGCGGTAGCGCGATCACCAGGTACGGCGAGCAGAACGGCAGGAACGCGAGCGGCGCCAGCAGATAGAGCATCGTGCGCACCTTGACCGCGGGCGCGAAGAAGACGTGCGCGGCGTGCCATGGCTGGGTGAGGATTCCGCCGATCGCGTCGGGCAGGTTCCTGCCGATCGCATCGAACTGCCAGTACTGGAACCTGTGACTCGGCGCCAGCGCCGGGATGATCAGCGCCATGATGAGTTCGTAGGCGACAACGCCGCCCAGGATCAACGCCAGGGCCGCGCGCGGCGGGCGATGCAGTACGCGCGCATGCCATGACGTGACGCTCGCCGCCGGGCGCGCCCGGAGGTAGACGAGCACGCCCATCAGCGCGACCAGGATCCCCATGTCCTCCCGGACCAGGAGCAACGCGCCGGACCAGATCAGCAGCTGTTTGTCGTCGCGGCGATCCAGCGCGTCGATCGCGAGTGCGAGAAGGGGCACCGCGAAGGCCACTTCGTGGAACTGCACGTCGATCATCGTCTGGATCGGCCAGGCGAGCCCGTACCCGGCGGCCACCGTCCAGGAGAAGCCGACTCCCGCACGCCGACGGGTGAAGCGGTAGACGACCGGGATCGAGGATGCGGTCAGCAGGGCCTGGGCGATAAGCAAGACACCGGGGTTGTCCCAGATCCAGTAAAACGGCCCGAGCAGCGCGATGATCGGATGGAAGTGGTCGCCCAGGATGTCGAAGCCTCGCGCCTTCAGTGGCGTGATCGGGGCCTGGAGGTGCGAGTAGGCGCGCACCGCCTGGTCGAAGATCCCCAGGTCGTACCCGCTGCCCAGGTACTGCGCGTAGACCGTGAACGACGAGACGAGATAGCACCCGGCACAGAAGATCGCGAGCGCGATGATGCAGGGGCGCTCGCGGCGCGCCAGTTCCAGACGCACTAGGGCCCGAGCAGGATGCGCGCGCGGTCGGCGTCGGCGTGGAACACCAGGACGTCCATGCTCCCGTCCCGGCACCGGGACATCGACGACCGGATGCCGGACTCACCCAGAATCGCCCGGCGGCTCAAGGCATCGGCACGCGGCACCCCGCTGACGATGACCGTCAGCAGGCCGAGCTCGGGGGAGTCCGACGCGTCGACCAGTCGCACCGAGCCGCGCCGATGCGACTGGAAGATCCACCGTGTCGTGAGCGCGAGCAGGCCGACGGCCACCAGCGCAGTGATCTCGGCTGAGATGTCGTAGGGACCCACGGAGCCATCATCCACTCACGCGACCAGGGCCTGATTGACGAGCTGGCGAAGGTAGGTCCGCAACGGCAGCGTCGAGGAAGGCAAGAGCTGGGTGAAGAACAGCAGCGTGGTCTGCTCGACCGGGTCGATGAAGAACGCGGTGCTGGCGGCCCCACCCCAGCCGTACTCGCCGGCGTTGCCCAGCGTGCCCGCGCGGACCGGGTCGATGACCACGGAGAACCCCAAGCCGAAGCCGACGCCCCGCAGCGGGGTCTCGGCGAACAACGGCCGGCCGAACTGCTCGAGGTCGGCGCCGCCCGGCAGGTGGTTGCGGGTCATGTAGGCGACGGTGCGTGGACCCAGCAGTCGTACACCGTCCAGTTCGCCCCCGCGTCGCAGCAGTTGCGAGAAGCGGTGGTAGTCGTGGGCGCACGAGACGAGCCCGCCACCGCCGGAGAACAGTGTGCGCTGCAGCGGCTCGGCGCCGAGGGTGTCTCCGGCCACGATGCCGCCGCCCGGCGCGGCGAGGTAGAGGCGGGCCAACCGGGCTGTCTTGGCGGCAGGCACGCCGAAGGACGTGTCCGCCATACCCAGCGGGCCGAGGATGTGCTCGGCGAAGTACTCCTCCAGGGTCTGGCCGCTGAGTACCTCGACGACGCGGCCGAGCACATCGGTGGCCACCGAGTAGGCCCATTCGGCGCCGGGCTGGTACAGCAGCGGCAGCCCGGCCCAGATGTCGCAGGCGCTCGCCAGGTCGACATCGGCGGGATATCCCCACTCGAAGCCGGCCGCCCGGTAGAGCGCGTCGACCGGGTGAGTGCGGTGGAAGCCGTAGGTGAGGCCCGAGGTGTGCGTGAGCAGGTGGCCCATCCGCATCGGTTCGGTCGCCGGCACGCTCAGCGGCTTGAGATCCGAGCCGCCCGCGTACACCCGCACGTCGGCGAAGGCCGGAATGAACCGGCTGACGGGTGTGCTCAGCTCGAATTGGCCCTGCTCGTAGAGCATCATCGCGGCGACGGTCGTGATCGGCTTGGTCATCGAATAGATCCGGAACAGCGAGTCCGTCCGCAGCGGGACGCGGTCCTCGACGTGCTGCCAGCCGCCCGTGGCGAGATATGCGACGCGACCGTAGCGGGTGACGGCGAGGAGATAGCCAGGCAGCAGGCCGTCGTCCAGGTAGCGCTGGAGATAGGCGCCGATGCGCGCGAGCCGGGTCGCGTCGAAGCCGACCTCGCCCGGCTCGACCTCGACGGCAAGTTCGGTCATCGCCTCAGTCCTTCAGTACCCGGCGGGACAGGTGGTGGCGCAGGCCGCGCTCGCCCCCGCGCATCATCCGGTTGTGATTGAACCGCAGCGCCGGGCGGGCCACCGGACCGGCCAGCCGGATCAGCGCCTTGTGCACGACCACGTCCTCGTCGAACACCGCGAGCGTGCCCGCGCCGTCCGGGGTTACCCGCCACTCGCTCGAGCCGGCGAGATCGCCGTCAAGGGTGGCGCGCAGGATGCGTCCCTTCGCGTCCTCGACCTCGCGCCGCGCCACGAAGACGAGGTCGTAGGGCAGCAGGCTGCGGCAGCGCAGCTCGCCGGAAACGTCGTCGAGTTTGCGGGCCGAGTGCACCTGCGGCCACCACGAGGGGTAGCTCGCGACGTCGGCGAGCGTCGCATACGCCCGGTCCGGGTCGGCGGCGATCCGCCATTCGGAGCGGAACCGGTAGTGATCTGCGGACCTGCCCATGGATACGTATCCAACGTCAAGCGGTTCGACCCGCCCGCGGCGGGGCTGCGAAGTCGGACACAGTGGGTCTGATCGGGGTCGCCGCACGGCCCACTCAAATAGACTTCTGCGGAATCGCCTGGAGGTGCCTCCCATGCCCTACCCGCACGATGACAAGCGCGATCCGGCCTGGGTGATGCGGACCTACGCCGGGCATTCCTCGGCGGTCGAGTCGAACGTGCTGTACCGCCGTAACCTGGCCAAGGGCCAGACCGGCCTGTCGGTGGCCTTCGATCTGCCGACCCAGACCGGCTATGACCCGGACGCGGAACTGGCCCGTGGCGAGGTCGGCAAGGTCGGCGTGCCGGTCTCGCACGTGGGTGACCTGCGGGCCCTGTTCGACGGCATCCCGATGGACGAGATGAACACGTCGATGACGATCAATGCGCCGGCGATGTACCTGCTCGCGCTCTACCTGACCGTCGCCGACGAACACGCCGAGGCCGCGGGTATCGACAAGGACGAGCTGCGGGCCCGGCTGGCCGGCACCACCCAGAACGACATCATCAAGGAGTACCTCTCGCGCGGGACCTACGTCTTCCCGCCCGCGCCGTCGCTGCGGCTGATCACCGACATGATCGCCTACACGGTCGCTCAGGTGCCGAAATGGAACCCGATCAACGTCTGCAGCTACCACCTGCAGGAGGCCGGCGCGACGCCCGTGCAGGAGGTCGCCTTCGCGTTGTGCACGGCGATCGCCGTGCTGGACTCGGTGCGTGACTCCGGACAGCTACCTGCCGACAAGTTCGGTGACGTCGTCGCGCGCATCTCGTTCTTCGTCAACGCCGGCGTGCGCTTCGTCGAGGAGATGTGCAAGCTGCGCGCGTTCGGCGAGCTGTGGGACGAGATCACCCGCGAGCGTTACGGCGTGCAGGACGCCAAGCAGCGCCGCTTCCGCTACGGCGTGCAGGTCAACTCGCTCGGACTGACGGAGGCCCAGCCGGAGAACAACGTCTATCGGATCCTGCTCGAGATGCTTGCCGTGACGGCCTCGCGTGATGCGCGGGCTCGCGCCGTGCAGTTGCCGGCGTGGAACGAGGCGCTGGGGCTGCCGCGACCCTGGGACCAGCAGTGGTCGCTGCGGATGCAGCAGGTGCTCGCCTACGAGTCGGATCTGCTGGAGTACGACGACATCTTCGAGGGATCTACGGTCGTGGCCGCGAAGGTCGCCGAGATCAAGGGCGGTGCGCGCACCGAGATCGACCATATCCTCGGACTCGGCGGCGCGGTTGCGGCGGTCGAGTCCGGCTATCTCAAGTCGGCGCTGGTGTCATCGCTCGCGCTGCGGCGCCGGCGCATCGAGTCCGGCGAGGCTGTCGTCGTCGGCGTCAACAAGTTCACCGAGTCCGAACCGAACCCGCTCGTCGGTGGTGCGGACGGCGGCATCATGACCGTCGACCCGGCCGTCGAGGCCTCGGCCAAGGACGCGATCCGCGCCTGGCGCGCAGCGCGCGACGCGGCGGCCGTGGACGACGCGCTGAGCACCCTGTGCGACGCCGCGAAGACCGATGTCAACCTGATGGCGGCTTCGCTCACCTGCGCTCGTGCGGGTGTGACGGTCGGTGAGTGGTCCGGCGTGCTGCGCGAGGTGTTCGGTGAGTACCGTCCACCGACCGGACTCGCCGGCGCGAGCGGCGGCGGGCACGAGGGCGCTTTGAGCGACGTGCAGCGGCGGGTGCGTTCCCTGGGCGAACAGCTGGGCCGGCCGCTGAAGTTCCTTGTCGGCAAGCCCGGCCTGGACGGGCACTCCAACGGCGCCGAACAGATTGCCGTGCGGGCCCGCGACGCCGGATTCGAGGTCGTCTACTCCGGTATCCGGCTCACGCCGGCGCAGATCGTTGCCTCGGCCGTGGAGGAGGACGTCGACGTCGTCGGCCTGTCCGTGCTGTCCGGTTCGCACCTGTCCGTCGTGCCCGACGTCGTCGAGGGACTGCGTGCCGCCGGGCTCGACGACGTGCCGGTCGTCGTCGGCGGCATCATCCCCGAGGCGGACGCCGCCGTCCTGCTTTCCTCGGGCGTGGCCCGCGTGTTCACGCCCAAGGACTTCGCGATCACCGACGTGCTCGGGCAGATCGTCGACGCCATCGACGAGGCCCGCGCCTAACTCCGGCTTTGACCCCGCCAGCGTCGCTGGATGACCAGATTTGCGACGCTGGCGGGGTCAAAGTGCGTGAGGGTTGGCGAGCAACGTCTCGATATCGCGCCGCGAGCCGATCCGGACGAACCGCAGCCGCGCGAACTCCGGGTCGCGCGCCGCGGCGCCGTAGCGCTGCCGGTGCTTCGCGTGCTCCCGCCAGGCCCACAGCACGATGTTGCGCTGAGCGTCACGGGTGACCAGGTTGCTCAGCCGCTCATGATTGCCGTTCCACAGGCGCTGGCGCGTCGCGACTCGGCGCAGGGTCCGGAGCACGATTCGCCACATCACGATTCGGCGTGGTGGATCGAGCCACACCACGGTGTCGCTCCGCGCCCACACCAGGTCGCGCACGACCGAGTAGTTGCCGTCGATCACCCAGCCGTGGCCGTCGACGATCGCGGCGACCCGCGCGCGGAACTCATCGTTGGGCAGCGGCGTCCAATTCGGTTGGTGAAAGATCGCGTCGAGTTCGACGTACGGCACGTCCAGCCGCGCCGCCAAGGCCCGCCCGAGGGTTGACTTGCCCGAGCCCGAGTTCCCGACCACGGACACTGTGCGCACGCCGGCCAAGCTACCGGCCGCGACGGGGCCCGCGTCTAACTCCATGATCAACAGGACTGGATGGCCGTTATAGCGGCCATCCAGTCCTGTTGATCAACGGGGTAGGTCCTGTTGATCAGCAGGGTAGAAGTGGCGCGTCAGGGGTTGACCGTGTCCGGGTCCGGGCCGGTGCGCTCGTCGCGGTTCAGCGCGCTGATCGACGTGACGTCGTCCTCGGCCAGTTCGAAGTCGAAGACGTCGAAGTTCTCGGCGATGCGCGACGGCGTGACCGACTTCGGGATGACGACGTTGCCGAGCTGGAGGTGCCAGCGGATCACGATCTGCGCCGGTGTCTTGCTGTACTTCTCGGCGAGGGCGGTGATCGCGGGATCGGACAGGAGGTCCCCACCTCGGGCGATCGGCGACCACGCCTCGGTGGCGATCCCGTGCTGGGCGTCGAACGCGCGCAGCACGTCCTGGGTCAGGTACGGATGCAGCTCGACCTGGTTGAGCGCAGGTACGACGTCGGTCTCGTCGAAGAGCCGTTGTAGGTGCGCGGGCTTGAAGTTCGAGACACCGATCGCCCGGGCCAGCCCGTCGCGCTTGAGTTTCTCGAAGGCCTGCCAGGTCTGGACGTAGCGGTCCTGCGCGGGCAGCGGCCAGTGGATCAGGTACAGGTCCACGTAGTCGAGTCCGAGACGGGTTCGGCTGACTTCGAACGCGCGCAGCGCCGCGTCGGTGCCGTGGCCGTCATTGTTCAGCTTGGTCGTGATGAACAGCTCGTCGCGCGCGATGCCGGAGTCGGCGATGGCTTTGCCGACGCCCCCCTCATTGCGGTACATGGCGGCGGTGTCGATGGCGCGATAACCCGCCTCGAACGCGGCGCTCACCGCGGCGGCGGTCTCGTCGTCGGGCACCTTGAAGACCCCGAAGCCGAGCTGTGGCATTGCGGTGCCGCTGTTGAGAGTGATGGTCGGCTGGTCAGCCATGAATGCAACCTCCTGATTGTCGCCTCGCTAGGTACTACCCATCACGGGCCGCGAACATTCCCGGGCACGCAACACCGGTAACCTGCCCAGCTGTGCGCCTCGTCATCGCCCGCTGCAGCGTCGACTACGTCGGCCGGCTCACCGCGCACCTGCCGCTCGCGACGCGGCTGCTCGTGGTCAAGGCCGACGGCTCGGTGCTCGTCCATTCCGACGGCGGCTCCTACAAGCCGCTGAACTGGATGAGCCCACCGTGCCTGCTCGTCCAGGGCGAGGCCGACGGGTACGCGACCTGGACGGTCACCAACAAGGCCGGCGAGCAGCTGATCATCACGATCGAGGCCGTCGAACACGACTCGGCGCACGAGCTCGGCGTCGACCCCGGTCTGGTCAAGGACGGCGTCGAGGCGCACCTGCAGAAGCTGCTCGCCGAGCACATCCACACGCTCGGCGAGGGGTACCGGCTGGTGCGCCGCGAGTATCCGACCGCGATCGGCCCGGTCGACATCATGGCCCGCGACGCGCACGGCGTGGCGGTCGCCATCGAGATCAAACGTCGCGGCGAGATCGACGGCGTCGAGCAGCTGACGCGCTACCTCGAACTGCTCAACCGTGATCCGCTGCTCGCCCCGGTGCGGGGCGTGCTCGCGGCGCAGGAGATCAAGCCGCAGGCCCGCACGCTCGCCGAGGACCGCGGCATCGCCTGCCTCGTGCTCGACTACGACGCGCTGCGCGGCATCGACGACCCGTCCCAGCGGTTGTTCTGAACTCCCTGGGGCCCGGTTTTCCCCGCTGGTGTTCGGTTGCGCGGCCGGCAACCGATCGCGAGCGGGGAAATGCGGATTGGTTGGGTACCGTGGCGCCATGACGACCACGCCCACCCAGCCCGTCACGTCCAAGTCTGAGGCGACAGCGCCGACGTTCGACTCGCTGGAGCCGGCCACTGGCGCGCTCGTCGCGAGCTTCCCGGTGCACACCGCCGAGGATGTCCGCAGCGCGGTGGAGCGGGCCCGCCCGGCTGCGCTGTGGTGGCACGAGCTCGGCTTCGACGGGCGCAAGAAGCGGCTGCGGGCGTGGCGCTCGATCATCGCCTCGCGCCTGGACGAGTTCGCCGAGCTGATCCATCGCGAGAACGGCAAGCCGGCCTTCGACGCGATCGGCGAGCTGTCACTCGCGATCGAACACCTCGATTGGGCGTCCGGGGCAGCGGCGAAGGTGCTGGGCCGCCGACGGGTCGGCTCGGGACTGCTGGCGATGAACCAGTCCGCGAGCGTCGAGTACCTCCCTTACGGCGTTGTCGGTGTGATCGGCCCGTGGAACTACCCGGTGCATACGCCGATGGGCTCGATCTCCTACGCGCTGGCGGCCGGAAACGCCGTCGTCTTCAAGCCCAGTGAGTTCACGCCCGCGATCGGTCAGTGGCTCGTCGACACATTCACCGAGGTCGTCCACGAGCAGCCCGTGCTGCAGTTGGTGACCGGCTTCGGCGCCACCGGCAACGCCCTGTGCACCGCCGAGGTGGGCAAGCTCGCCTTCACCGGATCCACCGCCACCGGCAAGAAGGTGATGGCCGCCTGCGCTGCGACGCTCACTCCGGTCGTCATCGAATGCGGCGGCAAGGACGCGCTGATCGTTGCCGCGGACGCCGACCTGGATGCCGCCGTCGACGCCGCGGTGTGGGGTGGGCTGTCCAACGCCGGCCAGACCTGTGCGGGCGTCGAGCGCGTCTACGCCGTCGCGTCCGTCTATGACGAGTTCGTCGCGCGAGTGACCCGTGAAGCGGCCAAGGTGCGCGGCGGAGCCGACGCCGGCGCGGACTACGGGCCGATCACCATGCCCAGCCAGCTCGAGGTCATCCGGGCGCACATCGACGCAGCCATCGCCGACGGCGGACGGGCGGTCGTCGGAGGTGCGCAGTCCGTGCAGGCGCCGTTCGTCCAGCCCGTCGTTCTGGTCGACGTTCCGGAGGGCTCGGTGGCGGTGCAGGAGGAGACGTTCGGCCCGACGATGACGATCGCGAAGGTGCGTGACGAGGACGAAGCGATCGAGCGTGCCAATGCCAGCCGCTACGGTCTCGGTGCGGCCGTGTTCAGTGCGAAGCGGGGACGCGCCATCGCCGAGCGGCTCTCGTGCGGGTGCGTCAGCATCAACTCGGCGATCTCGTTCGCGATGGTGCCCGAACTCCCGTTCGGCGGCGTGCGTGACTCGGGCTTCGGCCGCATCCACGGTGCCGACGGCCTGCGCGAGTTCGCCTGGCCGCGCAGCGTCACCGCGGTCCGCTTCCCGGCGCCGCTGAAGGTGACGACGTTCAACCACCCGGCCCACGCCCGGACCATCGTCACCAAGCTGGTCAAGGCACGCTGGGGACGCGGCGGGTCCTGAGCGAGCTAGCCTCCGTGCTGTTCGCTGGAGCGGGCCGGGCAGACTAGGGCTCGACGGACGGCCTGACGCGAGGTCGCACCGAACCCAGGAGGATGGCTTCATGGCACGGGACTTCCAGCAGATCGGCGTGATCGGACTCGGCACGATGGGCGCCGGTATCGCCGAGGTCATTGCCCGCACCGGGCTGTCCGTCGTCGCCATCGAGATCGACGACGCCACCATCGCGAGCGGCCGCGGGCACCTGGAGAACTCCACCGGCCGCGCGGTTGCCCGCGGCAAGCTGTCCGAGGACGAGCAGAAGGCGCTGCTGGACCGCGTCAGCTACAGCACCGATCTCAATGCCCTCGCCGACGTCGATCTGGTCGTCGAAGCCGTCCCGGAGCACCTCGAACTCAAGCGCCAGATCTTCACCGAGCTAGACAAGATCTGTAAGCCCGAGGCGATCCTGGCGACGAACACCTCCTCGCTGTCGGTCACCGAGATTGCGGTGGCAACCGGGCGCCCCGGCAAGGTCGTCGGCCTGCATTTCTTCAACCCGGCGCCGGTCATGAAGCTGGTCGAGGTCATCCGCAGCGTCGTCACCGAGCAGGACGTCGTCGACGACGTCGAATCCTTTGTACAGAAGCTCGGCAAGGTCGACGTCACCATCGGTGACCGCGCCGGGTTCATCGCCAACGCGCTGCTTTTCGGCTATCTCAACCACGCGGCGTCGCTGTACGAGTCGCGCTACGCCACCCGCGAGGACATCGACGCGGCCATGAAGCTCGGGTGCGGGTTGCCGATGGGTCCGCTCGCGCTGCTCGACCTGATCGGGCTCGACACCTCGTACGAGATCCTCGACACGATGTACAAGCAGTCGCGCGACCGGCTGCACGCGCCGCAGCCGATCTTCAAGCAGATGATGACGGCCGGTCTGCTCGGCCGTAAGAGCGGCCGCGGTTTCTACACCTACGACGCCGAGGGCTCCCCGACCGTGGTGGCCGACGCCATGACCCCGACGGCCCGCGGCGCGCTCGCCGGTGCGCGCGCGGTATCGACGGTGGGCGTCGTCGGCTCGGGCACCATGGCCACCGGCATCATCGAAGTGTTCGCCAAGGCCGGCTACGACGTGGTGTTCGTGGCCCGTAGCACCGAGAAGACCGCGAAGGTAGTCGCCGCGGTCACCCGCTCGCTGGAGAAGGGCGTCCAGCGCGGCAAGCTCACCGAGGCCGACCGCGACGCGACGCTGGCGCGGGTGACCGGCACGACGAAGCTGGACGATCTCGCCGACGTCCAGCTCGTCATCGAGGCCGTCGTCGAGGATCTGGCGGTCAAGCAGGTGCTCTTCGCCAACCTCGACGACATCTGCGCCGCCGGGACTGTGCTCGCGACGACGACATCCAGCCTGCCCGTGATCGAGTGCGCCGCCGCGACCTCGCGACCCGCCGATGTCATCGGCATGCACTTCTTCAATCCCGCCGCGATCATGAAGCTGGTCGAGGTCGTCACGACCGTGGCGACCGGTGGCGATGTCGAGGCGACGGTCCTCGACGTCACCCACAAGATCGGCAAACACCCCGTGCGCTGCGGTGACCGCGCCGGCTTCATCGTCAACGCGCTGCTCTTCCCCTACCTCAACGACGCGGTGAAGATGCTCGAAGCGCACTATGCGAGCGCCGACGACATCGACTCGGCGATGAAGGTCGGCTGTGGCTATCCGATGGGGCCCTTCGAGCTGCTCGACGTGGTCGGCAACGACGTGTCGTTGGCGATCGAGCGCGAGCTGTACCTGGAGTTCCGCGAGCCCGGCTTCGCGCCGGCGCCGCTGCTCGAGCACCTGGTGACGGCCGGCCGTCACGGTCGCAAGACCGGCAAGGGCTTCCGCGACTACAGCTGAACCGCCGTGCGGATAGTCCGCGGCTCGTCTCGAGCCTAGGGTTCGCGTCGTGCCTCGCCAGAATCGTCGACGTGTCGATGCTGCCGCCGCGGCCCAGCGTCCGTTGTCGACGGTGGGAGAGCGCCGCGACGACTGGCGCGGCGAGGAGTACGTCGTCCGCGGCGTGACGTCGCTCGGGGCCGCGAAGGCCTATCGCTGCCCCGGATGCGACCAGGAGATCCGTCCCGGCTTGCCGCACCTCGTCGTCTGGCCGGCGTTCGACGCCGAGGCAAGCGACCGCCGGCATTGGCACAGCGCCTGCTGGGCGGCGCGCGACCGTCGCGCGCCAGGAGTCCAGCGCAGCCGCTCCGCCCCGCGCTATTGACCGCCTTTGACCCCGCCAGCGTCGCTGGGACTGCCTCGCAGCGACGCTGGCGGGGTCAAAGACGGACGGGTTAGGGCGCGGGTGGGGTGTCGGCGAGTGCTTCGTCGAGCGCGGCGCCCAGTCTGGCGTGCAGTTCCCGCAGTTGGGCGTGCGCCGTGTCGCGGTGTCCGTCCAGGCGCCGGACCTCGCTCGTAGCGTCGTCGACGAGCTTGCCAGCCTGAGCTTTCGCGTCGCTTATCGTCTGTGCCGCCGCAGCATCTGCTGCGGCTCTCTGCTCGGCGGAGGCCGCGGCCTCGGTGGTGCGGCGGCGGCGCAGCGTGACTTCGAAGTCTTCCTCGGCCTCGGTGCGGTGGGCGAGGGACACGCCGTCGCGCCGCTCGCGCTCGGCGAGGGACTCGGCGTCCGAGCGCACGCGGATGGCTTCGGACTCGATGGTGAGCCGGTCCTCTTCCGCCCGCGCCTGCGCGATGCTCAGCGCGAGGTGCGCCTCGACCTCGCCGCGGTGCTGCTCGACCTCGGCGAGCCGGCGACGGAAGGTCTCGTCGGCCTCCGCGTGGCGCTCGGTGGCCGCCGCGACGATGTCCGATGCCTCGACCGTGGCCGTCGCGCGGGTGCGGGCGGCCGAATCCGCCGCGTCGGAACGGGTGACCTCCGCCGCCGCCTCGGCGGCGGTGCGGATCTTGACTGCTTCTGCGTTCGCCGCTTCGAGCCGGGTGCGGACGCGCGCGTCGACGGTCTCGGCGGTCACGGTTTCGCTCGCCTTGCGCAGTTGCCGGCGAAGAGACTCGATCTGAGCCTGAGCGCTAGCTAGTTGCGCCGCGAGGTCGGCGCTGCGGGCGGCCATCGAGTTTCGCTCGGCCACGGCGGCACGCAAGTCTTCGTCGATGTGCGTGAGGAACTGATCAACCTGGGCGCGGTCGTAGCCGCGCATGGCGGCGTCGAAGCCGCGATGGGCGTTGGTCAGGATGGGCAGGACGTCCGAGGGATTATCCGAAGACATGGGCGCAATCGTCGCATCCCGCGGCCGCCGCGCCCAAACCCCTCATGATGGGCGGCCTCAGCTGTTGCGGAACCGGTTGATCGCGTCGAGGTGCCGGGCCCGCAGTTCGTGCTCGCGCACGCCCAGGCCCTCCTGGGGCGCCAGGCAGAGCACGCCGACCTTGCCCTGGTGCAGGTTGCGATGCACGTCGTAGGCGGCCTGCCCGGTGTCGGCGAGTGAATAAACCTTCGACAGCGTCGGGTGGATGGCGCCCTTGGCGATGAGCCGGTTGGCCTCCCACGACTCGCGGTAGTTCGCGAAATGCGAGCCCACGATGCGCTTGAGCGTCATCCACAGATAGCGGTTGTCGTATTCGTGCCAGTAGCCCGTGGTGGAGGCGCAGGTGACGATCGTGCCGCCGCGCTTGGCGACGTAGACGCTCGCGCCGAACGTGTCGCGGCCCGGGTGCTCGAGGACGATGTCGGGATCATCACCGCCGGTCAGCTCGCGGATCCGCTTGCCCAGCCGCTTCCACTCCGAGGGCTGCTGCTGGCCGTCCTTCCAGAACTCGTAATCCTCGGCGCTGCGGTCGATGACGAGTTCGGCGCCCATCGCCCGGCAGATCGCCGCCTTCTCCGGCGAGGAGACGACGCAGATCGGGGTGCCGCCGCCGTTGAGCGCGTACTGCGTGGCGTAGCCGCCCAGGCCGCCCGAGGCGCCCCAGATCAGCACGACGTCGCCCTGCTTCATGCCGGCGCCGTGGTGGCTGACGAGCTGGCGGTAGGCAGTGGAGTTGACCAAGCCCGGCGCGGCGGCCTCTTCCCAGGTCAGGTGGGCCGGCTTGGGCATCAGCTGGTTGGACTTCACCAGCGCCAATTCGGCGAGGCCGCCGAAGTTCGTCTCGAAGCCCCAGATGCGCTGCTGCGGGTCCATCATCGTGTCGTCGTGGCCCTGCGGGTCCTCGAGCTCGACCGACAGGCAGTGCGCGACGACCGCGTCGCCGGAATGCCATTTCGTGACGCCGGGCCCCACGCGCAGCACGACGCCGGCGAGGTCCGAGCCGACGACGTGATAGGGCTGGTCGTGCTTGCTCGCCAGGTCGGAGGTCTTGCCGTAGCGCTTGAGGAACTCGAACGTCGAGACTGGCTCGAAGATGGAGGTCCAGACGGTGTTGTAGTTGATCGCACTGGCCATCACGGCGACGATCGCCTCACCGGGGCCGAGTTCGGGCGTCCGCACGTCCTGCAGGTGCAGGCTCTTGCGCGGGTCCTTCTCCTTGGTGGGTAGGTCGTCGAACATGCCTACTTCCTCGGCGCGCACCACCATCGCCTGGTAGGTCTCGGGCACCGGCAGGTCGGCGAGCAGAGCGAGGTCGTCGCTGAGGATGGCGTTACGGATGTCGTCCATGAAGGGCCTCCACGGTGGCGGTCGACAGTGCTGCCACGAATGTTACCGGTCAGTAATTTGTCCGGGTGGGGTCTGCCGCCGGCTGGACGAGTTCGACCAACACACCGCCCGCGTCCTTGGGATGGATGAAGTTGACCCGGCTGTTCGACGTCCCGCGGCGCGGCGCGTCGTAGAGCAGCCGCAGCCCCTTCCCGCGCAATTCCGCCGAGGCGGCCTCGATATCCTCGACGGTGTAGGCGACCTGCTGCACGCCCGGACCGAAGCGATCGATGAACGTGGCGATGGTCGATTCGTCGGTGAGCGGGGCGAGCAACTGGATGCGGGTCGAGCCGTCGCCGACGGCGAGCATCGCTTCGCGGACGCCTTGCTCCTCGTTCGTCTCCTCGTGAACGCTGCGGATGCCGAATGCGTCGGCGTAGAAAGCGATCGCGGCGTCCAGATTCGGTACGGCGATGCCGACGTGGTCGATCTTGGTGAACATGCTGGGTGCGGCCATGGGACCATCGTGGCAACTGAAACCGCTGTAGGGCGAGTCGGCGTGGGTTTGTTCACACGCGCGTCAGGCGGCGTCGCGGCTAGAGTTGGTGCTCTACCCGGTATCGCGGCCCGGCAGGTGCCCGCCTTCGTGCGGCGTGGAACGTCGGGCCACTAGGAGGATCGCAATGGCTGGTTCGGTAATCGTCGACGGCGCGCGGACGCCGATGGGGCGCCTGCTCGGGTCGCTCAAGGACTTCTCCGGTGCCGACCTCGGCGGGGTCGCGATCAAGGCCGCCCTGGAGCGTTCGGGTGTCTCGCCGGAGCAGGTGCAGTACGTGATCATGGGCCAGGTGTTGCAGGCCGGTGCCGGCCAGATCCCGGCACGTCAGGCCGCCCACAAGGCGGGCATCCCGCTGAGCGTCCCGGCGCTGACCGTCAACAAGGTCTGTCTGTCGGGCCTGGACGCGATCGCGCTGGCTGACCAGCTGATCCGCGTCGGCGAGTTCGACATCATCGTCGCCGGCGGGCAGGAGTCGATGACCAACGCGCCGCACCTGCTGCCCAAGTCGCGCTCGGGCTACAAGTACGGCGCCATTGAGCTCCTCGACTCGATGGCCTTCGACGGTCTCACCGACAGCTTCGAGAACATCCCGATGGGCGAGTCCACCGAGAAGGTGAACGCCACGCTCGGCATCGGCCGCGAGGTGCAGGACGAGTTCTCGGCCCGATCGCACCAGCGTGCCGCCGTGGCCCAGAAGAACGGCGTGTTCGACGAGGAGATCACGCCGATGCTGATCCCGCAGCGTAAGGGCGACCCCATCGAGTTCCGCGAGGACGAGGGCATCCGCGGCGACACCACCGCCGAGTCGCTGTCCAAGCTGCGTCCCGCCTTCACCAAGGACGGCACGATCACCGCCGGGTCGGCCTCGCAGATCTCCGACGGCGCCTGCGCGGTGGTGGTCATGAGCAAGGCCAAAGCCGAGGAGCTGGGCCTTACCTGGATCGCCGAGATAGGCGCGCACGGCAACGTCGCCGGCCCGGACAACTCGCTGCAGTCCCAGCCGTCCAACGCCATCTCCGCCGCGCTGCGTAAGGCGAACCTCGCTGTCGCCGACCTCGACCTGATCGAGATCAACGAGGCGTTCGCAGCCGTGGGTATCCAGTCGATGAAGGACCTCGGCGTCACCGAGGACATCGTCAATGTCAACGGCGGCGCGATCGCGCTCGGGCACCCGATCGGCATGTCGGGCGCCCGGCTCGCGCTCACCCTCGCCTACGAACTCAGGCGACGCGGAGGCGGTACCGGCGCGGCCGCGTTGTGCGGCGGTGGCGGGCAGGGTGACGCGCTGATCCTGCATGTTCCTGCTGCCTCGTAACCAATGGCGGTAACTCGGCGCGCCGTCGACGTCGCCGAGCTGGTCGAGCGGGCGCGGGCGGCCGATGCCCGCGCGGTAGCTCGGCTGATCTCGCTGGTCGAGAACGACTCGCCGGCGTTGCGGGAGGTCGCCGCGGCCCTCGCGCCACACGGCGGTCACGCTCAGGTCGTCGGCCTGACCGGCTCGCCCGGGGTGGGCAAGTCGACCGCGACCTCGGCGCTGGTGACCGCACTGCGCGCCGCCGGTAAGCGCGTGGGCGTGCTCGCCGTGGATCCGTCCTCGCCGTTCTCCGGCGGCGCGCTGCTCGGTGACCGGGTGCGCATGCAGGAGCACGCCACCGACGACGGCGTCTTCATCCGCTCGATGGCATCGCGCGGCCAGCTCGGTGGCCTGTCGGCGGCGGTGCCCCAGGCGCTGCGCATTCTCGATGCCGCCGGCTGCGACATCGTCCTCGTCGAGACCGTCGGGGTGGGGCAGGCCGAGGTGGAAATTGCTTCGCTCGCCGACACCACGATCGTGCTGCTCGCGCCGGGCATGGGCGACGGCATCCAGGCGGCCAAGGCCGGCATCCTCGAGATCGCCGACGTGTTCGTCGTCAACAAGGCCGACCGCGACGGCGCCGACCAGGTCGCGCGCGACCTGCGCTATATGCAGTCGCTCGGCGGGCGGCACTCTGACGTCGGCGCGTGGCGCCCCCCCATCATCAAGACGGTCGCGACGCGCTCAGAGGGCATCGACGATGTCGTGGCGGCGCTCGCCAAGCACCACGACTGGATGCAACGATCCGGCGAACTGGAGCGCCGCCGCCGCGCTCGCGCCGCCAGCGAGATCGAGGCGATCGCCATGGGGGAGGTACGCCAGCGCTTTGCTGGGGTGCACGGATCCGCGGCCCTTGATGCGGCGGCGACGCGCGTCGTGACCGGCGAGACCGACCCGTACACCGCGGCCGACGCGCTCGTCGCCTCGCTCTGACGAGCAGTATTGTGCCGCTCGACGTCAGCGCTGGGCCGCGGTAGGCCGGTGCTCGACCGCGGGCAGCGATGCGATGAAATCACGCGTCAACCGCGCCGTCAGCTCCGGGTGCTCGAACTGCGGTACGTGTCCGCAGCTCTCGATAACGACGGACTCGGCATTCGGCAGCGCTGCCGCCACGAACCTGCCGAACCCCGAGGGCACCAGGTTGTCGCGATCGCCCCACAGGAACAGTGCGGGCGGGCGCAGGGTCGGCAGCCGGTCCCAGAACCCACTCTCGCCGAAGGGCTCATCGAGGTAGACGTGGCGCAATGCGGAGAAGATGGCGAGCCGGTTGGCCCGGATGTTGAACACCCGGATGAACTCGTCGATCGCCGCGTCGTACCAGGCGTCGGCGAGGCGCGAGGGGTCGGCGAACAGGCTGCGCACGCCTCGCATCGCGACGGCCCGCGGCACCTTGATCGGTAGCGCGGCGATCTCGTTGCGCACGAGGCGGACGAGCGGCACGAACTGGCGCAGCTTGCGGAACGCGACGGCAGGACAGAGCAGGACCAGGCCCCGCACCTCATACGGTGAGGCGAGAGCGGCCTCGAGCGCGGTGCGCCCGCCGAGGCTGTTCCCGACCAGGACCGCGGGTTCGTCGCAGGTCTGGCGCAGGAAGTCGAGCAGCCAGTTGCCGAGGAACTCGGCGCCGTGCGCGATGCCCTTGGCCTGCGTTCCGCCGTGGCCGGGGAGGTCGGGGGCGAGCACGTGGAAGTCACGCGACAGCGCGGCGATCAGCGGCAGCATCGAGGCGTTCGTCGCGCCGAGACCGTGGACGAGCACGACCGGCGGCGCGTCCATCGGCCCGGCCTCGAGGTAGAACGTCTCGATGCCGTCGGCGATGGTGGCGCGGGTGAAGGTGCGGGTGTGATCGGCGCTGTCGCCGGGGAAGAGCCCTTCTAGCTGGAGCGCGAGCGCCAGGTTTCCGCGCACGGTGAGGTCGCCGACCAGGAAAGCCTCGATGCCGCTGCGAGCGCCGGAGACGACGTCATCGAGCACCCGCAGCGAGGCGTGCACCGTCGTCGTCGGGTTGGCCGGACCGCCGCGTTTTGCCATCGCCCGGCCGCGGTCGATCTCGACGGTCCACTTGGCCATGCCGCCAGTGGTGAACAGCAGCGACGCGGTCGTGTCGGCGAGCAGCGGCGAGTACGTGCCGAGCAGGCGCTTGCGCAGCAGCGGCAGCAGGTCGTTGTCTGGCACGCCCGCGTCCCTTCTGGTCGCCATCGTCACTCACGGACCGGGTCGACTCCTCGGCTGAGAGCGTTTTAAGTCTGCCACCCAACAGATCCGATCGCAGCTCAGCCACGCTGCATGCTCGACACCGGACGTTTGCCTGCGGGGATACAGCTTCGCCAGGCTGCCCGAGCGAGGAGCCGATTCGTGCCGATGCTGGATCGCGACGTCGAGGTGTTCGTGCTGAACATCGGTGACACCGAGAACCGCTTCGGTCCCGAATGGCTGGCCGAGGTGCAGGTGCACCTGGACGCGGTGGCGTCCGGGGATGGGCCGCGGGCGCCTGTCACCACCGCGGCGGGCAAGAACTTCTCCGGGGCTACATCGTCGACATGCGTCACCTGTTCGAGCGGGTGCTCGCGCTGCCGACCCCAACGGTCGCGGCGATGCGATGACGACCGGGCGGCGTTGGCGGGACCGACCCGCTGGGCTCCGGGATCGTGGACGCGGTCGCGCACGAGGACGACGTGCTGAGCGCGGCTATCGAGATGGCGCGATCGCTGGTGGGCAGGCGGGTCCGACACTCGGCACGATCAAGGCGCGGATGTATGCGGAGGCGCTGGGCGTCCTGCGCGGTAAGGACGCGCCGCTCGAGTGAGTTGGGCTGGTGGCGCGGCGCCGCTCTCGGGTTGCCGTGCGCCCCTGGCTGAAAAGCGAAAGGCGCAGCGACGAGGAGTTGGGCTCGTGGTGGGGCCCGCGCTTTCGGGTTGCCTTTGCGCTCTTGGCT
>DAITQD010000041.1:0-19261 GCA_036833255.1 Jatrophihabitantaceae bacterium | reverse complement strand
ACACCGGCCCGTGCGGCTTGCCACGCACCGAGTACGCCGCCGCGATCGTCCGGTCGCGGGCGTTCTGGTTGTAGTCGACGAAGATCTGGGCGCCGCGCTGCTCCTTCCACCACGCGGTCGTCACCTGCGTCGGTGCCCGGCGCTCGATCTCGCGCGCGAACGCCAGTGCCGCGCGGCGCACCTCGCGGAAGCCGAACCGCGGCTCGATACGCACGTAGATGTGCAGGCCCTTCGAGCCGGACGTCTTCGGCCAGCCGACCGCACCCAGTTCGTCGAGGACCCCGTGCACGATCCCGGCCACCTGCTTGGCCTCGAGCAAGCCCGTACCGGGCTGCGGGTCGAGGTCGATGCGCAGCTCGTCCGGACGCTCGGTGTCGGCGCGGCGCGAGTGCCACGGATGGAACTCGACGCTCGACATCTGCACGGCCCAGGCGACGGCGGCGAGTTCAGTGACGCACAGCTCGTCCGCGGTGCGCCCGGAGGGAAACCGGACCTCGACCGTCTCGATCCAGTCGGGCGCACCCTTGGGCAAGCGCTTCTGGTAGATCTTCTCGCCGCTCGTCCCGTCGGGGTAGCGGTGCAGCATGCACGGCCGTTCGCGAAGCGCGCGAACGATCCCCTCGCCGACGGACAGGTAGTACTTGACGAGGTCCAGCTTCGTCTCGCCGCGTTCGGCGAAGTAGACCCGGTCCGGGTTGCTGATCCGGACGAGATGCGGACCGACCTCGATCTCGACCGACGGCGACGGCATGCCCGGACGGTAGCGCGTTGGCGTTGTCGGTGGGCGTACCTACCCTCGGGGCATGCGCTCCTCCTTCCTCACTGCCGACCTCGACCACTACGCCCTGATCGCAGCCGATTCCGCGGGCCTTGCCGACGCCGCCGCCGGCAACCTCGGTGCGCCGGTCGAGCACTGCCCCGGATGGTCGGTCGCCGATCTGGTCCGCCACGTCTGGGAGGTGCACGCGTTCTGGGGGCAGATCGTCGAGCTTCAGCTCGCCGACCCCGACGACTTCGTGGCGCCGCCGGATCCCACCGCCGACGCGCTGCTCGATAGCTTCCGGTCCGGCGCGACGCGGCTCGTCGACATCCTGCGCGCGGCCGACCCGGCCACGCCGGTGTGGACGTGGGCCAGCCAGCGTGACGCCGGCTTCGTCATCCGGCACCAGGTGCAGGAGGCCGCCGTGCACCGCTGGGACGCCGAACACGCGGCCGGCCGTGCCTTCGTCATCCACCGCGACGCCGCCGTCGACTCCATCGAGGAGTTCCTGCAGTTCTCGCTGGGCCAACACCCACCCCAACCGCTCGACGGCCCGCTCGCGCTCGTCGCGACCGATGCCGACGCGGCTTGGACGTTGCGCCCCGGCGCCGACGGTGCGCTGAACCGGGAGCCGGGCATCGGCGACGACGCCACCCAGGCGCGCGCGACGGCCTCCGATCTGCTGCTGTGGCTCTACCGGCGACGCACGGCTGCCCAACTCGAGATCACCGGTGACGCCGGCGCTCTGCAACGATTCACCGCCTACGCCGCCACCGACTGACGCCGGCGCAGGCCTACGCTGGGCCGGTGGAGACCGACGAGCTGTGGGACGGGGACGAGCCGGCGGAGTCGGCGCGTTACGTCGACGGCGCGTGGGGCCGCACCGCCAACCCGAACACCGCCGACGGCGAACTGCAGAACATCGCCGCCTTCGGCACCGGCCTGACCCGGCTGAAGGGCCCGCGCCGCACTGCCGCCCTGGTCGTCGTCTGGCTGATCCTGCTCGGCTTCGCGGTCACGATCGGGTTTGGCATCGTCGGCATCGTCAGCATCTGGCAATAGTGCTTTGGCCCCGATGGTGGGTACCGTCGAAGCCATGAAGCCCACCGACGAACAGCCCGCGGCCGCCGTCACCAAGTCCGAGGCCGAGTGGCGGGAACAGCTCAGCCCCGACGAGTACGCCGTTCTGCGCAAGGCCGGCACCGAGCGCGCCTTCACCGGCGAGTACACCGACAACCATCGAGTCGGGGTCTACCGCTGCCGGGCCTGCAGTGCCGAGCTGTTCCGCAGCGAGACGAAGTTCGACTCGCACTGCGGCTGGCCCAGCTTCTTCACCCCGCTCGCGGGCGAGGCCGTCATCGAGCGCACCGACGGCGGCCTGGGCATGAAGCGCACCGAGGTCCTCTGCGCGAACTGCCACAGCCACCTCGGCCACGTCTTCGCGGGCGAGGGCTACGGCACGCCGACCGACCAGCGCTACTGCATCAACTCGATCTCGCTCGCCTTCGAAGAGGTGTGATTATCTCGGCGGAATCTGCGAAATCTCGCAGATTCGACCGAGATGACACGCGACACTAGGGCAGCGCGTCGACGAGGTCGGTGACCTTGCGCCGGCTGCCGGTGTAGAACGGGACCTCGAGCCGGACGTGTCGGCGCGTCTCCGAGGCGCGCAGGTGCCGCATGAGATCGACGATGCGGTGCAGCTCGTCGGCCTCGAACGCGAGGATCCACTCGTAGTCGCCCAGCCCGAACGACGCCACCGTATTGGCCCGCACGTCCGGGTACTCGCGCGCGAGTTGTCCGTGCTCGGCGAGCAGCGCGCGCCGCTCCTGGTCGGGCAGCAGATACCACTCGTAGGAGCGCACGAACGGGTAGACGCAGACGTAGGCGCGCGCGGTCTCGTCGGCGAGAAATGCCGGGATGTGGCTCTTGTTGAATTCGGCCGGGCGGTGCAACGCCATGTTCGACCACACCGGCTCGAGATGCGTGCCCAGAGCGGTCCGCCGGAACCGGCTGTAGGCGTCCTGCAATGCGTCGGCGGTGGCGGCGTGCCACCAGATCATCACGTCGGCGTCGGCGCGCAGCGCGCTCACGTCGTAGGTGCCGCGGATCGTGACATCCTTCGCGTCAAGCTGAGCGAACAGGTCGTCGACCTCGGCCGCGAGCGCCAGGCGATCCGTCGCGGCGAGCGGCGTGGCCGCCCGGAACACCGTCCATGCGGTGTAGCGGATGACGTCGTTGAGTTCGCGGGCTTGCTTCTCTGCCATGCCCGTCATTCTCCCCTCGCGCGCAGCGAGGCGAGCACCTGGTCGGCTGCGCCCTGCGCGGATGCGATGCACGCGGGGATGCCCACGCCGTCGTAGGCCGCGCCGCACACCCCCAGGCCCGGGACGGCGGCGACCGCGGCCCGCACCCGGGCGACCATGTCGACGTGTCCCACCGCGTACTGGGGCAGTCCGCCGCCCCAGCGGGTGACGAGCGCATCGACCGGTTCGGTGTCGACGCCGATCAGGGCGCGCAACTCGTGCCGGACCACCGCGATCAGGTCGTCGTCGCCGCGCTGCAGCAGGTGGTTCTCCCCCGCCCGCCCGACCGATGCCCGCAGCAGGGTCAGCCCGCCCGTCTCGAGTGGCCACTTCTGCGAAGACAGCGTCACCGCCTTGACGCCGAAGCCTTCGTTCGCGCCGACCAGCAGCCCGCTGCCCGCAGGAAGGCGCACGTCACGGAAGGCGAGCGTGGTGATGGCCACGCTCGCGCTCTCGACGCCCCGCAGCTCCGCCGCGGCCGCCGGGGCCACGTCGCGCAGCAGCAGCGCAGCCTTGGCCGCCGGCGTCGCGACGATCACCGCGTCGGCCTCGACCAGCTCGACTTCGCTCACCGGACCGCAGTCAAGGGCGAAGCCCGTGGGCGTGCGCCGGATGGCGCGCACCGTCGTCGACGTGCGGACCGTGATCGCGTCCCAGGCGGCCAGCCGCTGCGGGATCGTGCCGAGCCCGCGACGCAGCGACGCGAACATCGGGCCCGGCGCGGGGTCGTGCCTGCCGACGTCGGTCACGGCCTGTGCCGCGCGTACCAGCGAACCCCCGGTCTGCCGGAGCCGACCCGCGAGGGCCGGCATCGTCGCGCACAGCGACAGGTCGTCGGCCCGACCGGCGTAGATTCCGCCCAACAACGGTTCGACCAGCCGGTCGGCCACTTCGTTGCCCAGCCGGGAGCGCACCAGCGCCCCCACCGCGACGTCGTCGTCGAGCTGCGGCAACGCGTCCATATCGGGCTCAGCCGCGATCCGGCCCAGCGCGTGCTCGCTCAGCACGCCGGAGGCACGTGCCGCATCGACGTCCGCTGGGATGCCCATCATCGTCCTCGCGGGCAGCGGATGGGCCGCTCCCCCCGCCCGTACCTGCGCCAACGTGGTCAGCGGGGCGATCATCTCGTCGTGCAGACCAAGCTCGCGAACGAGGGCGACGCCCTCGGGCCGGCGGGCCAGCATCGCTTCGGCGCCGACGTCGACGGTGACTCCGCCCACGGAGCCCAGCCGCAGCTTGCCGCCGACCTCGGGCGAGGCTTCGAGCACCATGACCTCGGCCTCGGGGAGCCGCGTGCGCACCCGGAACGCCGCGGCCAGCCCGGAAATCCCGCCGCCGACAACGACGATCCGCGGACCAGGCACGATCAACGATCCAGCGAATGGACGAGCTCCACGACCCGGGTGATGACGGCCGGGTCGGTGTCGGGCAGGACCCCGTGGCCGAGATTGAAGATGTGTCCGGCCGCGGCACGGCCTTCGGCGACGATCCGGCGCACCTCGCGCTCGATCACCGGCCAGTCGGCGAGCAGGAGCGCCGGATCGAGGTTGCCCTGGACGACCGCACCCGGGCCGACCCGCCGGGCGGCCTCGTCCAGCGGGATCCGCCAGTCGGCACCGACGACGTCGGCACCGGCGTCGCGCATGAGGTCGAGGAACTCGCCCGTCCCCACCCCGAAGTGGATACGCGGCACCCCGGCGTCGGCCAGCGGCTCCAGAACCGAGCGACTGTGCGGCAGGACGTAGCGCTCATAGTCGGCACGCGACAGCGCACCGGCCCAGGAGTCGAACAGCTGCACCGCAGCGGCGCCGGCCGCTATCTGTACCCGCAGGAACTCTCGCGCGATGACCGCGAGCCGGTTCAGCAAGGCATGCCACAGCACCGGCTGGCCGTGCATCAGCGCCTTGGTGCGCGCGTGGTCACGAGACGGGCCGCCTTCGATCAAGTAGCTGGCCAGCGTGAACGGCGCGCCCGCGAAGCCGATCAACGGCGTGGGTCCTAGCGCGGCGACCAGCGCGCCGACGGCCTCGATGACATAGGGGACGTCTGTTGCGTCCAGCTCGCGCAGCGCGTCGAGCCCTGCCGTGTCCCGGATCGGCTGGTCGACGACGGGGCCGACGCCGGGCACGATGTCGATCGCGACCCCGATCGCGACGAGTGGCACGACGATGTCGGAGAACAGGATCGCCGCGTCGACCTCGTGCCTGCGCACCGGCTGCAGGGTGATCTCGGTGATCAGTTCCGGTGTCCGACACGCGTCGAGCATCGCCGTGCCGGCGCGCAGCGCCCGGTACTCGGGTAGGGACCGCCCGGCCTGGCGCATGAACCACACCGGCGGATGTGGACCGGGGTTACCTGATGCGGCACCGAGGAAAAGTGACTGGGCTGCGACAGCGGTGGCATCAGCGCCGCGCGCCGTCGGAACTGGATTTGACATCGTCGCCCATCGTCGCACGCGTCCCCGGCGCGCCTGCCAGAAATTGTCGGTGGGTCGTGCGAACTTTTGTTTGTCGCCCGCATCTGCGACAGGCGAAGGGGGTTCGACCATGCATGCCGAGCAGTACCTGCACTGTCCGACGTGCGCCGATGTCCGGCTGGCCGAGGCACCGCCGTGCGCCGATGGCCACGGCTACGATTGCCCGGAGCGGGCGTGCACGGATTGCGGTACTGCGCTGTTCGTCGACCCATTGATCACCCGCGAGCGACTGCGACCCGCAGCCCGCCGCGCCGCCTGAACGCCGACTCGAGAGCGATGACCCCACCCAAACCCCTCCGTCAGGTGAGCGACGTGGACGACGACCCGACCGCGGTACTGGCCGCCGAGGTCCCCGCCCCGACCCCCGATCTGTTCCGTCAGGCGGTGACCAGCCTGACGGGCACGTCGGTCCGCGCCGAGGTCCGGGTCGAGCCGCTGCGCCCGCCGCAGCGGCTGGCGCCTTACAGCTACGCCATCGCGGCCGACGTTCGCGGCGCTGACGGCGACGAGCTCGCCACCGGCCGCCTCGTGCTGCTGCACGATCCCGACGGGGTCGAGGCGTGGGACGGCGTGCTGCGCCTGGTCGCTTTCGCCTCCGCCGAGCTGGACGCGCAGATGGGCGTCGACCCGATGCTGCCCGCCGTCGGCTGGAGTTGGCTGATCGGCGCCCTCGACGAACGGGCCGCGGCATATCGCGCGGCCGGCGGCACGGTCACGCAGACGACGTCCACCCGCTTCGGCGACCTGGCCGGTCCACACACCACGATCGAGCTGGAGTTGCGGGGTTCCTGGACGGCTGATGACGCCGACATGACCCCGCACCTGCACGCCTTCGTCGACCTGCTGTGCGCCGCGGCGGGTCTGCCGCCCGAGGGCGTCACCGTGCTCTCGCCGGGCTGACGTGATCGAACCGGACAATCCGACGGCCTCCGACGAGCCCGACGAGCCCGTCGTCCCCCTGCTGCGCGAACCCGCCGACGGCGTTCCCGAGCCGATCACGAGCCCGGTTCAGCTCGATGACCTCGTCGAGCGAATGCGCCTCGGCAATGGACCCATCGCACTCGACGCCGAACGGGCGTCGGGCTACCGGTACAGCCAGCGGGCATACCTCGTGCAACTTCGGCGCGCAGGGGTGGGCACGGCCCTGATCGACCCGATCCCGCTGCCCGCCCTCAGCCGGCTGGGCGAGGCGATCGGAGACGCCGAGTGGATCTTGCACGCCGCCAACCAGGACCTGCCCTGCCTCGCCGAGCTCGGCCTGTACCCGGCCGCGCTGTTCGACACCGAACTCGCGGGGCGACTGCTCGGCGACGATCGCGTGGCGCTGGGCACCATGGTCGAGCAGCACCTCGGGGTGCGCCTGGAGAAGGGGCACTCCGCCGCCGACTGGAGCAGCCGGCCGCTGCCCTATGACTGGCTCGTCTACGCGGCGCTGGACGTCGAGCTGCTCGTGGACCTACGTGACGTGCTCACCGAAGCATTGCGCGACGCGGGCAAGGACGAGTGGGCCCGCCAGGAGTTCGAGGCAGTCCGGCTGGCTCCCGCCCCGACCCCACGGGCCGAGCCCTGGCGACGCACCTCGGGCATCCACAAGGTGCGCGAGCGCCGGCAGCTGGCCGCCATCCGGGCGCTGTGGCACGCGCGCGACGAGTACGCCGCGCAGCGCGATATAGCGCCCGGCCGGGTCCTGCCCGACGCCGCCGTCGTCGCGGCCGCGCGGGCCCAGCCGAAGCGCCCCGCCGACCTCGCCACGCTGCCGGTCTTCGGCGGCCCCCGCCAGCGCCGCCAGCTTGGCCGGTGGTTCGAGGCGCTCGTGTCGGCAGGTGGCCTCGCCGACGACGAGCTGCCAACGGTGACTGCCGGCGACGGCGGTGACGGCATCCCGTCGACGTCCCGCTGGCGCGACCGCAATCCGGAGGCCGCCGCGCGACTGACCCGCTGCCGCGCGGTGGTCACCGGGATCGCAGTGGCGCACAGCGTGCTCTCCCAGAACCTGCTCGCCTCCGACGTCCTGCGCCGGCTCGCGTGGGCCCCCCCGCAGCCGAGCGATGCCGCGTCCGTGCGCTCACGGCTGGCCGAGCTGGGTGCCCGCCCTTGGCAGGTCGAGCTGGCCGCTGATCGCCTCGTGGCGGCACTCGGCTGAACCGTCCGTTCGGGTGGGGCTGGGGTGTTCCCGGCCGCTCAGGCGGCGCGGTGGGCGGAGGGCATCGGGCGCTGCCGCGACGAGGGCTGGCGCGGCAATTCGATGCGGATCGCCAGCCCCCCGAACGGCGGGGCGGCGGCCTGCAGCCGGCCGTGATGTGCCTCGACGATCAGCCGCACGATCGCCAGGCCCAGGCCGGCGCCGCGGGTCGCGTTGCGCGCCCGGCGGCTGCGGCGAAACGGTTCGAAGAGCGCATCGACGTCGCCCGGCGGGATCACCGAGCCGCCGTTGGCGACATGCAGCCACACCCACTCGGCGCTTGCCCCCGTCGTCACCCGCAACCAGCCGCCGGGAACGTTGTGGCGGATCGCATTCTCGACGAGGTTGCCGATCAGGCGCTCCAATAGTCGCGGGTCGCCGACCGTTGCCGCGGGCTCGACGTCGGTCTCGACGGTGATCTCGTTGTCCTTGAGCTCGGCTTCGACCGCCCGCAGGACGCCGGGTACCAACCGGGCCAGGTCGACCGGCTCGGCCACCTCGAGCTTGCCCTGCCCGACCGCCTGGAGCGTTGCCAGGGTTAGCAGAGACGTGACGAGGTGCTGGGCCCGCTCGGCGGCCGCCTCGGCCACCTCCCCCATCCTGCGCAGCTCCGCGACGTCGGCGTCCGGATCGGCGAGGGTCACCTCCAACTCGGTGCGAATGACCGCGAGTGGGGTCCGTAGCTCGTGGCTCGCGTTCGCGACGAACAGCCGCTGGCTGTCGAATGACGCGGCCAGGCGGGCGAGCATCTCATCGAAGGTGTCGGCGAGCTCGCGCAGCTCGTCGTCCGGGCCGCCCAGGTCGATGCGCTGGTCGAGATTCTCGCTCGAGAGTTGCCGCGCGGTACGGGTGAGCCTCGCGATCGGGCGCAGCGCCTGCTTGGCGAGCAGGTAACCGCCTGTCGTGCCGATGACGACGATGATCGCGAAGTAGATCAGGCCGGTGTGCAGCAGATAGTCGACTGAGGTGGTGCGCGATTGGCGGCCAATCGCGCTCGGATCGACGTGACGCACGTGTCCCGCCTGGTCTTGCAGCGTGACCTTGCCGACGGTGTTGAAGAACGGCAGGCGCGCGATCGAGCGGTTCAACAAGACGATCGAGGTGAACAGGAGCGAGACTCCGACAAGCAGGACCAGTCCGCCGTAAAGCAACGCCATGCGACTGCGCAGCGTCGGGCGGAAGAGTCTCACGAGAGCGTCCCGGCTCCTCCGTCCACGGCCACGAGAGCCAGCGGATCGATTCGATAGCCCGACCCGACGACCGTGTCGATGATCGCGGGCTCGCCGAGCTTGCGGCGCAGCGTCATCATCGTGACGCGCACGGTGGTCGTGAACGGGTCCGCGTTCTCGTCCCACACCCGGTCGAGTAGTTCCTCGCTGCTGACTACCGCACCCTGCGCAATGAGCAGCGTTTCCAGGACACCGAACTCCTTGCGGGTGAGCTCGACCAGCCCGCCGCTCCGCAACACCGTGCGCTTGGCCGAGTCGAGTTCGATGTCGCCGGCCGAGAGCACAGGAGGTGCAGCCGGGGTGGTGCGACGGCCCAGGGCACGGACCCGGGCGACGAGTTCGGCGAACGCGAACGGCTTGACCAGGTAATCGTCGGCGCCGAGTGCGAGCCCAGATACCCTGTCCTCGACGGTGCCGCTCGCGGTCAGCATCAGCACCCGGGTGAGCACGCCCTCCTCGGAGAGCCGGCCGCAGATGTCATCGCCGGGCATTCCCGGCAGGTCGCGATCGAGCACCACCACGTCGTACCGGGTCAGGACTGCCTTGCGGTATCCGTCATCGCCGTCGAACGCGACGTCCACGGCCATGCCCTCCCGGCGTAGCCCACGCGCAACCGCCTCGGCGAGTTGCACTTCGTCCTCAATCACGAGGATCCGCATGTGTCAGCCTTTCTAGCCCGTTTGGTCAAGCGCCGTCGAAGTCGCCCGAGTGGCGCGCGGCGGAGACGTCTGATCCCCGCTCGCTACCCCGTTGAACGAGTGCGGACCACTCAACGATGCGACGCCCGATGTCCTGGACGGTAAGACCGACTTGTGCGCGCACATCGGCAACTTTGCCATGCGCGAGGAACTTCGGCGGAATGCCGAGCTCGCGCGTGGGCACGTCGATGCCGGCCTCGCGCAACGCCTGGGCCAGACGGGAGCCCACGCCGCCCACCACGATACCGTCCTCGACGGTGACGACCAGGGCCGCGCGGCGGGCGAGATCGAGCAACGCCGGGTCGACCGGGGTGACCCAACGCGGGTCGACGACGCGGACCGTGTAGCCGGCCTGGCGTATCGCGGTCGACGCGTCGAGGACGTCGGCGGCGGTGGCGCCGACGGCCACCACGAACGCGTCGACGTCGTCGTCGGGCCCCGGCTCGGCCAGCACGTCGACGCCCCCGGCCTGCCGGATCGCGGGCAGGTCGGGGCCCAGCGGAGTCTTGGGGAAGCGGACCACGGTGGGGCCGCCGGCGTGCTCGACTGCCTCGGCGAGCTCTGCTCGCAGTGTCGCCTCGTCGCGGGGCGCGGCAATGCGGATGCCGGGCACCATGCCGAGCAGGGCGAGGTCCCACATCCCGTTGTGGCTGGCGCCGTCCTCGCCGGTGATCCCCGCACGGTCCAGCACGAGGGTGACCGGCAGTCTGTGCAGCGCGACGTCCAGGAGCAACTGGTCGAAGGCCCGGTTGAGGAAGGTGGCGTAGAGCGCCACGACCGGGTGCAGGCCGCCGGATGCGAGACCGGCGGCCGACGTGAGCGCGTGCTGCTCGGCGATACCCACATCGAAGGTACGGTCGGGGAATCGGCGCGCGAACGCGCTGAGACCAGTCGGGTCGCACATCGCAGCGGTGATGGCGACGATGTCGTCGCGGTGTTCGCCGAAGCGGACCATCTCCTCGCCGAACACCCCCGTCCAGGTGCGCCCGCCCGTCGCGCTCGACTGCCCCGTCTCGGGATCGAAGCCCCGGGACTGATGCATCTGGTCGGCCTCGTCGTTCTCGGCCGGCGGGTAGCCGTAGCCCTTGCGGGTGACGCAATGGACGATCACCGGGCCGCCGAAGCCGCGGGCCAGCACCAGCGCGTTCTCCAGCGCGTCCAGGTCGTGCCCGTCGACGGGGCCGAGGTACTTCAGGCCGAGGTCCTCGAACATGCCCTGCGGGGCCAGCAGGTCCTTGATGCCGCGCTTCACCCCGTGCAGGGCGTCGTAGAGCGGCCCCCCGAACACCGGGGTGCGGCCGAGAGCGCCCTTGACCTGGCCCAGCACCCGCTCGTAGCCCGGGCGCAGCCGCAGACCGGCGAGGTGGTCGGCCAGCCCGCCGATGGTCGGCGAGTAGGAGCGTCCGTTGTCGTTGACGACGACGATCACCTGACGGTCGGAGGCGGCGATGTTGTTCAGCGCCTCCCAGCACATGCCGCCGGTGAGGGCACCGTCACCGACGATCGCGACGACCGGGCGCGCTTCGTTGCGCACGGCGAAGGCCTTGGCGAGCCCGTCCGCGTAGGACAGCGCTGTTGAGGCGTGCGAGTTCTCGATCCAGTCGTGCTCGCTCTCGGCGCGGCTCGGGTAACCGGACAGCCCACCGGTCTGGCGCAGCGTCGGCATCTGCTCGGCGCGGCCGGTCAGCATCTTGTGCACGTAGGCCTGGTGACCGACGTCGAACAGGATCGGTTCGGTCGGCGAGTCGAATACCCGGTGCACGGCGATCGTCAGCTCGACAGCCCCCAGGTTGGGGCCCAGATGGCCGCCCGTGCGCGAGACGGTCTGCACCAGCGCGTCGCGAATCTCCGCCGCCAGCAGCACCAGCTCCTCGTGACTGAGCGTGCGCAGATCGGCCGGTGTGCGCAGGCGGCCCAGAACGTGTGTCACAACGCCAAATCGTACGTGGTTACGCCTCGGGGGTGAGCAACGCGACGCACTCGACATGGTGGGTCATCGGGAACGCGTCGAACGCGCGCAGCTCGGCCAACTGCCAGCCGGAGTCCAGCGCCACCCGGATGTCGCGGGCAAGCGAGGCCGGATCGCAAGCGACGTAACCGATCGCGCGTGGTCGCAGTGCGAGCAGCGCCACCATCACCGGGTGGCCCGCGCCGGCCCGTGGCGGGTCGAGCACGATGACATCGGGATCGATCTGGAGACGGTCCAGCGTCGCGCCCTCGACTCGGCCGTGCTGAACGTGTGCCCATGGCAGATCGGCGAGGTTCGTCGCCGCGTCAGCGACCGCTTGCCGCGAGGACTCGACGCCGAGCACGCGCCCGGTGGTGCCCACTGCCTCGGCCAGCACGGCCGTCAGCATGCCGGCACCGGCATAGAGGTCCAGCACGGTCTCGCCGGGGCGCGGCGCCACGGCAGCCAGCACCGCCCGCGCGAATGTCGACGCCGCGTCCGGGTGCACCTGCCAGAAACCCTCGGCCGCAACGGCGAACTCGCGCTCGCCCACCCGCTGGTGCAGCTGCGCGGGCCCATCGACGACCTCGACCCGGTCGGGCGGCCTACGCCCGCGGGCTTGGCGACCTGGGCCCGGACGGCGGGCCAACACGCTGGGCCCGTCGTCGCCGCGCGCTACCTCGATACCGCTCAGGCCCGGCCAGTCCCGCGCCAGCACCGCCGCGTCGCCGACGCCCGGCACACCAAGCGGGCAGGCGTCGAGCACCTCGACCTCGTGGGAGCGGTGCCGATGCAGGCCGGCCCGCCCGTCCGGCCCGACTGCGTAGGCGATCCGGGTACGCCAGCCGAGCAGCCCGCCGGGCAGCGCCTCGACGCCACCCAGCAGGCCGGCCACGTCGAGGGCGGCGAGGCGGGCGAACTGCTCGCACACGACTGCGGCCTTCAGGGCCAGCTGCGCGGCACCGGTCGCGTGCTGCCAATCGCAGCCGCCGCATCGCCCGGGCCCCGCGTGCGGGCAGGGCGGCGTGACCCGGTCGTCGGACGCCCGCAGGATCTCGACGGCGTCGGCGCGGCAGAACGCACCGCCTCGGTCCTCGGTGATGTGGGCCCGCACCCGCTCACCGGGCAGCGCATGCCGCACGAAGATCACCCGGCCATCGTGGCGCGCGACGCACGAGCCGAGGTGCGCAGGCGCGCCGACCTCGACCTCGACGATGCTGCCGAGCAGCGGGCCGTCCTCAGCCACTGGCGACGGGCGCACGCGGTGCATCGTCAGCCGGATCCTCTGCCTGCAGCGTTGGCCGGGCTGGGCTTGGGCCGCTGCCCGTCAACGCGGCGGTGGACTCGAGTTGCCACGGGACGCTGGTCACCATCACGCCCTGCTGAAAGAGCAGGCGTCCCTTGAGGCGCAACGCGTACTGGTTGTGCAGCAAGTGTTCCCACCAGTGCCCGACCACGTACTCGGGGACGAAGACGTTGACCACGTCGTGCGGGCGATCGGCGCGCAACTGCTTGATATATCCGATGATCGGCGGCGCGACCTCGCGGTAGGGCGATTCGAGCACCGTCAGCTTCACCGGCAGGTCGTGGCGTTCCCACTCGACCAGCAGCGCTCGGGTGTCGGCATCTTCGATGTTCACAGTGAGCGCCGTCAACGTGTCGGGCCTGGTGGCACGCGCGAAGGCCAGTGCACGCAGCGTGGGTTTGTGCACCTTGGATACCAGGACGACGACATGGTTGCGGGCCGGCAGGATCAGGCCGACCTCGTCACTCGTCAGTTCCTCGGCGATGCGCGTGTAGTGGCGGTTGATGCCCCGCATCAGCGCATAGAGGATCGGCATCGCGATGAGCACCAGATAGGCGCCCTTGGTGAACTTGGTGACGATGACGATCGCTAGCACGACGCCCGACAGGCTGGCGCCGAAACCGTTGATCGCGCGCGAGCGCTGGATGCGTCGCCGCTCGGTCGGATCGCGTTCGGTTCGCAGCGCCCGGTTCCAGTGCCGCACCATGCCGGACTGCCCGAGGGTGAAGGACGTGAACACGCCGATGATGTAGAGCTGGATGAGCTTCGTGGTGTCGGCCTTGTAGAGGGCGATGAGCGCGCCGGCCACGACAGCGAGCATCAGGATGCCGTTGCTGTACGCGAGCCGGTCGCCGCGGGTGTTCAGCTGGGCGGGCAGGTTCTTGTCGCGAGCGAGGATCGCGCCGAGTAGCGGGAAGCCGTTGAACGCCGTGTTGGCGGCCAGCACCAGGATAAGGGCGGTGGCGGCTTGGATATAGAAGAAGCCGATGGAGTGCGGTCCGCCGAATACCGCGCCCGCGACCTGCGCGATGACGGTGCGCTGCGGGGTGTGCGAGCAGTCGCTGACCCCCGCCAGCAGACAGCTGTTGGTGATCGGGTCGGTGATGTGCACTTTCGTGATCAGGGCGAGCGCCGTGAGGCCGGCGAACATCGACACGGCGATGGCCCCCATCGCGACCAGCGTCAGCTGCGCGTTCTTCGCCTTCGGTTCCTTGAACGCGGGCACGCCGTTGGCGATGGCCTCGACTCCGGTGAGTGCCGTGCAGCCGGAGGCGAACGCGCGCAACGCGAAGAACATCAGCGCGAGGAACCCGAGGGAGCCGTAGCCGTGGTGCACGTGCACGCCGTACTGCGCGCTCTCCGACACCGGCGCGTCGCCGAGGGCCACCCGGACGAACCCGGTGCCGATCATGATGAAGACACCGGTGGCGAACAGGTAGGTCGGTGCGGCGAAGGCGAGCCCGGCCTCTCGCAGGCCGCGCAGGTTGATCGCGGCGAGGATCACGACGAACCCCACAGCGAGCGTCACCCGCTGGTGGTGCAACGACGGGAGCGCTGAAATGATGTTGTCGACCCCGGACGAGACCGACACGGCCACGGTCATGACGTAGTCGACGAGCAGGGCGCTGGCGACGATCACGCCGGCGGACTTGCCGATGTTCTTCGTGGCCACTTCGTAGTCGCCGCCGCCGGTCGGGTAGGCGCGCACGAGCTGCCGATAGGAGGCGACCACGGTCGCCATCAGCACCACAACCCCGAGCGCTACCCACGGCGCGAGGTAGAGGAAGGCGGTGCCGCCCACGGTGAGCACGAGCAGGATCTCCTGCGTCGCGTACGCGACACTCGACAGTGCGTCGCTGGCGAAGATCGGCAGGGCGAGACGCTTCCCCAGCAGGGAGTGCCCGACCTGCTCGGAGCTGACCGGGTTGCCGATGATCACTCGCTTGAGCACTCGGGTCAGTAATGCCACGCCGCGCACAATACGGGTGTTCGCGATCCTCGGCACACGGTGTCACGACAGTGTCCTCGCGGGCGTGCTCGGTGTTGTGTAGCGTCGCCACGCCGGACCTGTCCGCAGTGCGGCGCACCGCAGCGATGCAAACCGCCGGGCAACTCGCGTCGAAAGGAGATGTGGCGCCAGTGCACATCGTCATCATGGGATGCGGACGCGTCGGCTCCTCGCTCGCCCATAGCCTCGTGCGGCTCGAGCACAGCGTGGCGGTCATCGATCAGGACCCGACCGCGTTCCGCCGTCTCGGCGAGCACTTCGCCGGCCGCCAGATCACCGGCATCGGCTTCGACCAGGAAACCCTCGTCTCCGCCGGCATCGAGGACGCCGCCGCCTTCGCGGCCGTCAGCAGCGGCGACAACTCCAACATCATCGCGGCGCGGGTGGCGCGGGAGACCTACGCGGTGCAGAACGTCGTCGCGCGTATCTATGACTCGAAGCGGGCCGAGGTCTATGAACGCCTGGGCATCCCGACGGTCGCCACCGTCCCGTGGACGGCCGGCCGGCTGCTCAAGAGCGTGCTTGGCGAGGCGACGGCGGAGGCGTGGCGCGACCCGTCCGGGGCGGTCGCGCTGCTGCACGTCACCCTGCACGAGGGCTGGGTCGGCCACCGGCTCACCGAGTTCGAGAACGCCACCGGCACCCGGGTCGGGCTCATCACGCGCTTCGGCACGGGACAGCTACCGCTGGCCTCCAGCGTCGTCCAATCCGGCGACGGCCTGCATGTCCTCGTCGCCGACGACCACGCCGAACTGCTGCGCGATCTCGCCGCCCGTCCGCCCGAGGGGGCACCGTCATGAGGATTGCCATCGCCGGAGCCGGCTCGGTCGGGCGCTCGATAGCCCGCGAGCTTCTTGACAACGACCACCAGGTGCTGCTCATCGACAAGGACCCGCGCAAGGTCCAGCCCGACCGTATCAAGGGCGCCGACTGGCTGCTCGGCGACGCGTGCGAGGTCGCCAACCTCGAGAATGCCAAGCTCGAGGAGTTCGAGGTCGTCATCGGTGCCACCGGTGACGACAAGGTCAACCTCGTGCTGTCGCTGCTCGCCAAGACCGAGTTCTCGGTGCGGCGCGTCGTCGCCCGCATCAACCACCCGGCGAACGAATGGCTGTTCACCGAGGCGTGGGGCGTCGATGTCGCGGTGTCGACGCCACGCGTCCTCGCGGCCCTCGTCGAGGAGGCAGTCGAGGTGGGCGACGTCGTCCGCCTGTTCGGGCTGCGGGAGGGGCAGGCGAACCTGGTCGAGGTGACGCTGGCTGAAAGTGCCCCGTGCGCCGGCCACGCCGTCCGCGACCTCGATCTGCCCCGGGACGCGGCCCTGGTCGCGATCGTGCGCGGGGCCCGGGTCATCACGCCGTCGGACGAGGAACCCCTCGAGCCCGGCGACGAACTGCTCTTCGTCGCACTGCCCGAGGCCGAGGAAGCGCTGCGCCGATCCGTCCTGGCCGACTGATCGGCAGTTAGGAAGGTTCCGCGGCCGGCGCCGCGAGGCTGCGACGGGCTCGGGTGACGATCCAGAATCCGAACGCCACGGCCGCAATGTAGAGCGGGTAGCCCATCGAGATGCGGGCGACGGCCAGCCATCCGGTGTGGTCGTGCTGGTACAAGGTCAGCTGCACGAGCCCCCGCGCGAGGAACACCACGGTCGCCGCCAGCGTGGCTATGTCGTAGGCGCGCAGCAGCACCCGGCGCCGGTACCAGGGCACGTCATCGGCACCCGGCGTCGGCTCGAGGAACTCCCACAACAGCCCGACGATCGGGCGCCGCACGATCGCCGACAGCCCGAAGGCGGTGGCGTAGGCGAAACTGCTCCAGATCCCGAGCAGGAAGTAGCCGCGGGCCTGGCCGGTGCGGGCAGCGATAACCGCGGCGATGACGACTGCGAACAGGCCGGTCAGGGCCTGCTGCACCGACTGGCGCCGGGCCAGTCGGTAGGTCGCCAGGACGAGTGCAGTCCCTACCGCGGCCATAATCGCGAGACGCAAACTACTGAGCGCGTTCACCACGACGAAGACGACCGGCGGGATGGCGGTGATAACCGTCCCGGTCCAGCCGCCGATACCGTCGAGCATCTGCTTGCGGTAGGTCTCGCGCAGCGCGGCGCGGGGCTCGGGCGTGGCGTCCTCACTCATCCGGAGACGTTGTTCTGCAGTTCGTACCAGGGGTTGTAGATGGCGAGCCGGCCGTCGTGCACCCCGACGCGCCCGCGCGCCGTAAGGCGCCGGCCCGGTTCGACACCGGCGATGCGGCGGCGGCCGAGCCAGACCAGGCCGATGGCCGCCGACCCGTCGAACAGCTCGGCCTCGAGCGTCGGCACGGTCACTCGAGGGTTGTACACGACAGCGCTGAGGCGTCCGGTGACGGTGACGACCGCGCCGCGCCGCGCCTCACCGAGCGGCTGGCACGAGAGCCGCTCCACTTCCGAGCGCAGCTCGGCCGCGTCGAGATGATGCGCGCTCACGGTGAGGCGTTGCAGCAGCGACGGACGATTACCCACGCCCCAAGAGTAGCCGGGCGAACTCAGGCCTGTTGCTCCTCGCCGTCGTCGTCGTTCTGCCCGGCCAGCTCCTTGGGCAGCCGCAGTGCCACCGGCTCTCGCGCGGGCAGCGGCTCGACGCCGCGGACCACGACGACCTGACGCAGCGACTGCTCGAACGGCGCTGCCTTCGCCTTGTCGGTTGCTATCGCACCGACGAGCATCGCGCGCAGGAACCAGCGCGGTCCGTCGATGCCGATGAAACGCACAGCTACCTGACCGCCGCCGCCCTCGCCGGGCAGTTTGCCGGTGAGCTCGGTGCCGAAGCGTGCGTCGGAGATCTCCTTGGCAGCCCCGTGCTGGGAATTCATCGACGAGGCGATCTCGGCGCGGACCTCGTCCCAGATGCCCTCGTTGCGCGGCGCCGCGAACACACCGAGCTGCATGTGCCCGTTCGATGTGGCCAGCGTGACCGCGATGATCTGCTCGGCCTCGTTCATCTCCAGGCGCAGGTCGATGCCCGGGCCGACGGGCACCCGCAGCGCGCCCAAGTCGACACGCGCGACGTCGTCGTCCGGGGCGTCCCGCTCGTCGTAGGGCCCTTCGGTGGGCGAGGGCTCGTCACGGATCCTGGTCTCCCACGGCGGGGTCGCATCCAACTTCGAGCGTTCGGTGCGCTTCTCCTTGCGTCGCGACGCCACTACTCGTCCGTTCCCTTCACTGCGCTGATGCCGGCCGAGGTCAGCGCCGCGGCGCCCCCGGTCGACCCGTGTCCGCCGTCGGCCCGTTGCGACACCGGCAACGCCGGCACCTCCACGAACGCGGCCTGCTCGACGCGCTGAAACACCAACTGCGCGATGCGCTCGCCGCGGTGCAGTTCCAAGGTGCGCGCCGGGTCGTGATTGATGACGATGACCCTGATCTCGCCTCGGTAGCCCGAGTCAACGGTGCCCGGGGAGTTGACCAGGCCGAGCCCAGCCCGCGCCGCGAGCCCCGAACGCGGGTGAACGAACGCCGCATACCCGTCGGGCAGAGCGATCGCCAGGCCGGTGGGCAGCACCGCGCGCTCCCCCGGCGCCAGCGTCACGTCCGCAGCGCTCACGATGTCGGCACCGGCGTCGCCGGGCAGGGCATACGCGGGCAGTGGCACGCCGCTGTCCAGACGTTGGACGAGGACCCGCACCGGCTCGGCGGCGGGTTCGTCGCGCAGGCTGTCGGGGGTCATCTGGGGTCCCCGTACAAGCACGAGCCCAGCGAGCGCTTGGGTGGGGTGGTCATAGCGCGGAACGCTACCCTCGACGCCGTGAGCGGCCGCAGCGAGACTCCTACCACGCCAGGCGCCGCACGCCTGACCTACCGAGAGCCGCTGCACGCCCCGTGGTGGTGGTACCTCGTCGCCCTCGCCACTGCCGCGATCTTGGCCGCTGAGTTCCACGTCGCTCGCCTGCGGCTCACCGACTGGATCCCGTTCGGCACCCTGCTGCCGCTGTCGGTGCTGATCGTGTGGTGGCTGGGGCACAGCTCGCTGGAGGTGGCCGACGGCGAGCTGCGCATCCGCGGCGCCCACCTGCCGTTGCGCTATGTCAGCGGCGCCGTGGCACTGGATGGCCCGACCCTGCGGCGGGTCGTCGGCCGTGAGGGCGACCCCGCGGCGTTCGTCTCCATCCGGCCGTGGATCGGGCCCGGCGTGCAGTTCTGGGTCGACGACCCCGACGACCCGACGCCGTACTGGATCGTCAGCAGCCGCCGGCCGGAACGGGTCGTGGAGCTGCTCCGCTCCGCGAGCGCAGGCAATGGCGTCGCCGCTACCTAGTGTCACGCGACACTAGGGCCTAGTCTGCGGCCCCATGACATCTCACGAGCTGGGAC
>DAITQD010000040.1:0-19328 GCA_036833255.1 Jatrophihabitantaceae bacterium | reverse complement strand
CTGCAACTGGTCGGCACGATGGCCTCGCTCTACCTGCCCACTCTCAATGCCGACATCATCGACAACGGCATCGCCAAGGGCGACACGGGATACATCCTGGGCACTGGCGGCGCGATGCTGGCCGTCAGCATGGTGCAGATCGTCTGTTCGCTCATCGCGGTCTACTTCGGCGCGCGCACGGCGATGAGCTTCGGCCGTGACCTGCGCGGTGCGATCTTCCGTCGGGTCGGGGAGTTCTCGGCGCGCGAGGTCGCGCACTTCGGCGCACCGTCGCTGATCACCCGCAACACCAACGACGTGCAGCAAGTGCAGATGCTGGTCCTGATGACCTGCACGATGATGATCGCGGCCCCGATCATGTGCGTCGGCGGCATCATCATGGCGCTGCGCCAGGACATCGGGCTGTCGTGGCTGGTCGGCGTCAGCGTGCCGGTCCTGGCTATCGCGATCGGCCTGATCATCAGGCGGATGGTGCCCCAGTTCCGGCTCATGCAGACGCGTATCGACTCGGTCAACGGTGTGTTGCGCGAGCAGATCTCCGGCATCCGGGTGGTCCGTGCCTTCGTCCGTGAGCCCGTCGAGGCCGAGCGCTTCGGGGCGGCGAACGCGGCGCTCACCCTGACGGCGATGCGGGCCGGGCGGCTCATGGCGCTGATCTTCCCGACCGTCCTGCTCGTGCTCAATGTGTCCAGCGTCGCGGTGCTGTGGTTCGGTGCGTCGCGTATCGACTCCGGGCAGATGCAGATCGGCTCGCTGACCGCGTTCCTGGCCTACCTGATGCAGATCCTGATGTCGGTGATGATGGCGACGTTCATGCTGATGATGGTGCCGCGCGCAGCCGTGTGCGCGGAGCGCATCGACGAGGTCCTGGCCACCGAGTCGTCGGTGACGCCGCCGGCCGACCCGATCACGACGCTGCGCACCCACGGTGAGGTCGAGTTCCGCGCGGCCCAGTTCCAGTACCCCGGTGCAGCCGCTCCGGTGCTGAGCGACATCACGTTGCGCGTGCAAGCGGGCCGGACTACGGCGATCATCGGCAGCACGGGATCGGGCAAGACCACGCTGGTCTCGCTGATCCCGAGGCTGTTCGACGTGACGGGCGGCGCGGTACTGGTCGACGGGGTCGATGTCCGGGAACTCGAGCCCGACCTGCTCGGCAGCCTGATCGGGATCGTGCCGCAGACGCCGTACCTGTTCTCGGGGACGATCGCGACCAACCTGCGCTACGGCAACCCGGACGCCGGCGACGACGAACTGTGGCGCGCGCTCGAGGTCGCCCAGGCTCGTGACTTCGTTGCCGCGATGCCCGACGGGCTGGCGTCGCGGATCGCGCAAGGCGGCACCAACGTCTCTGGTGGGCAGCGGCAGCGCATCGCCATTGCCCGCGCGCTCGTCCGGCGACCGGAGATCTACCTGTTCGACGACTCATTCTCCGCACTCGATCTCGGCACCGACGCCCGCCTGCGCGCGGCGCTGCGCCCGGCGACGCGCGACGCGGCGGTCATCATCGTGGCGCAGCGGATCTCCACGATCGCGGACGCCGACTGCATCGTGGTCCTCGAGGGTGGCGGCGTCGTCGGCATGGGCACCCACGACGAACTGCTGGCGACGTGTGCGACCTATCTCGAGATCGTCGAATCCCAGTTCTCCGCGGAGGACGCCGCATGACGACGAACGGGGCGGTGCCGAAGCGGCTGCCCGAGGTCGGCGCAGTCGCCCGCCGCGGTGGTGGGCCGCCGTGGATGACCGCCGGCATGCCCGCCGAGAAGTCGATGACCTTCGGTCCGTCGGCGCGGCGGCTACTCGCCCGGCTGCGACCGGAACGCACCATGGTGCTTGGCGTCCTTGCGCTGGCGATGATCAGTGTGACGCTCGCGGTGCTCGGACCCAAGATCTTGGGCCACGCCACGAACATCATCTTCGCCGGTGCGATCGGCAAGGGGCTACCGGCCGACGTCAGCCTGCAGCAGGCCGTCGACACCGCCCGCGCCCATGGCGACGGCAAGTTCGCCGACCTGATCTCCGGCATGCACGTCGTGCCGGGCGCCGGGATCGACTTCACCGCACTCGGCAACGTCCTGCTGCTCGCCCTGGCGCTCTATGTCGGCGCGAGCGTCCTGTCGTGGTTGCAGGGCTATCTGCTCAACGGCGTCGTCCAGAACACCGTGCTGAAGCTACGCGCCGACGTCGAGGCCAAGATCAACCGACTTCCGCTGCCGTACTTCGACAACCAGCCGCGCGGGGAACTGCTCAGCCGGGTCACCAACGACATCGACAACATCTCGACCAGCCTGCAACAGACACTGAGCCAGCTGCTGACCTCGCTGCTCACCGTCGTCGGCGTCGTCACGATGATGATCGTCATCTCACCGCTGCTGGCGCTGATCGCATTGGTGACGATCCCGGTATCGATGCTCGTCACGAAGGCGATAGCGAGACGCTCGCAGCGGCAGTTCATCGCGCAGTGGAAGCACACCGGCGGGCTCAACGGCCAGATCGAAGAGGCGTTCAGCGGACACGCCCTGGTCAAAGTGTTCGGCCGCCAGAATGAAATCGAGGAGAGCTTCGCGCGCCAGAACGAGGAGCTGTTCCGGGCCAGCTTCGGTGCGCAGTTCGTCTCCGGCGTCATCATGCCGGCGATGATGTTCATCGGAAACCTGAACTACGTCGCGATCGCCGTGATCGGCGGGCTGCGTGTGGCGTCCGGGTCGATGAGCCTCGGCGACGTGCAGGCGTTCATCCAGTACTCCCGGCAGTTCACCCAGCCGCTGACCCAGCTCGCGTCGATGGCGAACCTGCTGCAGTCGGGCGTGGCCTCGGCCGAGCGGGTGTTCGATCTACTCGACGCCCCGGAGCAGAGCGCGGACCCGGGCGCACCGGCACCGCTCGGCGATCGGCGCGGCCGGGTCGAGTTCGAGCACGTCTCATTCCGTTACGAGCCCGACAAGCCGTTGCTCGAGGATCTTTCACTGGCGGCCGAACCCGGCCACACCATCGCGATCGTCGGGCCCACGGGCGCGGGTAAGACCACGCTCGTCAACCTGATCATGCGCTTCTACGAGCTCGACTCCGGGCGCATCACCCTCGACGGTGTCGACATCGCGGCCATGCGCCGCGACCAACTGCGCGCCGAAATCGGAATGGTGCTGCAGGACGCCTGGCTCTTCGGCGGCACGATCCGCGACAACCTCGCCTACGGCCGGCCCAACGCCTCCGAGGATGAGATCCTGGCGGCCGCACGGGCAACCTACGTGGACCGGTTCGTGCAGTCCCTGCCCGACGGCTACGACACTGTCATCGACGAGGAGAGCAGCAACATCAGCACCGGCCAGAAGCAGCTGATCACGATCGCGCGGGCGTTCCTCGCCGATCCGTCGTTGCTGATCCTGGACGAGGCCACCAGCTCGGTCGACACCCGCACCGAGGTGCTCGTCCAGCACGCCATGGCCGCGCTGCGTTCGAACCGCACCAGTTTCGTCATCGCCCACCGCCTCTCGACGATCCGCGACGCCGACCTGATCCTCGTCATGGAGCACGGCAGCATCGTCGAGCAGGGCACGCATGCGCAACTGCTCGCCCGCGAGGGCGCCTACCACGCGCTCTACACCGCGCAGTTCACCCATGGCGCGGTCGACGTCGACGAGGAGCAGGTTCCGGTCGGATAACCGGTTGGCAGCATCCGCCACAACGGGGAGACTCGGCGCCGTGGACCTCAGTATCAGAACAGCGACGGCTGACGACTTCACCGAGATCGCGGCCCTGGACGGTGCCAGCTTCGGCATGCACTATTCCGAGCAGGATCTCTCCGACGCGCTGCTCACCGTCGACCTGGCGCGGTTCCTCGTCGCGACCGACGCCGGTCGGATCGTCGGTGTCACCGGCGACTTCCCGTTCACCATGACCGTGCCCGGAGGCACCCTGGACGTTCCGGGCGTCACGTGGGTGTCGGTCGATGCGACGCATCGACGCCGCGGCATCCTTCGTGAGTTGATGCACCGTCAACTTCGGGACTACGCCGAGGCCGCGCTCCCGGCCTCGGTTCTCACCGCGAGTGAGGCCGCCATCTACGGCCGCTTCGGGTACGGGACGGCCTCGCACGTCCGCAGGACTGCTGTCGACCGGCGCCGAGCCACCCTCGTGCGTGCCGGCGACGCGGGCGCGGTCGAGCGGGTATCGACCGCGCAGGCCCGGATGCGGCTGCCAGAGATCCACGAGCGCTGGCGGGCGCAGACGCCGGGGGCGCTGAGCCGCACCGGCGCATGGTGGGATCAGCTGCTTCTCGACCGAGAGTCCCAGCGCGGTGGCATGTCGGCACTGTTCCATCTGGTGCACGCCGACGGCTACGTCAGCTATCGGGTCAAGAACGACTGGGGCGACGGCGACGCGAAGCACACGTGCTGGCTCGCCGACTACGTGCCCGCGACGCCGGAGGCGCACCTGGCGCTGTGGCAGGTGCTGCTCGCCCTGGATCTGTTCGGCAGTATCGAGTCGCTGCGCATCCCCGTCGACGATCCGTTGCCCTACCTGCTGGCCGACCCTCGTCAGGTGCGGACGGCCGCGCTCGCCGACGGTCTCTGGCTACGCCCGCTTGACGTCTCGGCGATGCTGTCGGCGCGTAGCTATGCAGTCGAGGTCGAGACGGTTATCGAGGTGTGCGACGACCTGTTCGGCGACGGTCGCTACCTGCTGCGGGGCGGACCGGACGGCGCGACGTGCGAGCGCTGCGAGCGCATGCCCGACGTGTCACTGGGGGTCGCGACGCTGGGGTCGGTTTACTTGGGCGGCGTCCGGCTCGAGACGCTCGCCCGCGCTGGACACGCCACCGCCGACGATCCCGCCCAGCTCGCCCGGCTGGACCGGGCACTGCTCGCCGACCGCGTTCCCGTTTACGGCACGTCCTTCTGACGCTTGCTCAGATGCCCGGGAAGGCGACGGTCGCCGCGGTCGGGTCGACCATGAGTCGCCACTGGGTCGCGCGCACCGCGCTTGCCGTGAGCGCCGCCTGCGCGGCTGTGCGCGCCGCTGTCGACGGCGCGCCGGTCGCCTCGGCCGCGACCGCGTAGAGGTAGCGCCACGCCGAGGCGGCGTCCTTCTCGAGCCGGATGGCCAGCCGCTGCGCCGAGCGTGCGTCGCGCACGGGGTAGAGCGAGGGGTAGTCGGCCGCCGGCGGACCCGGCGCGTCACCGGCTGCGGTGATGGCCGCGGCGGCCTTGTCCCGTAGGCCTTCGTGGGCGCTCTGGCAGGTGCGGGCCAGTTGGCTGCCCGTGCCTGTGTCCAGGTGCGGGCCCGACAGCGCGTACCCGAACACAGCTTGCTGCTCGGTGCCCAACGCCCGCTGCCACGCGTCAATCACAGCGCTCATGCGAACAGCTCCGCGTGGGTCGCTTCGCACGCAGCGATGCTCGCGAGCAGGGTGGCGTTCTTGCCCGCCAGCCGAGCAGCCCGCGTCGTGGCCCGCGCCGAGGCGCGTTGTTCGGCGCCGCGCAGCCCGGCCACGTCGAGCGCCTCGACCGGCCGGGAGCTCGACGACTCGGCCCCGGCAGGCGACTGCGGATAGCCGTCCACCGCGGCCTGCAGCGCGGCGTGGTGGGCCACGTGGTCGGCCCTGATCTGGTGCAGCGCCGTACGGACTGATGCATTCCCGCCCGTGGTCGCGTCGATGGCGCCGATGAGGGCGCGCTCGGCGGCCACCGCAGCTACCAGGTCCGCTGGCGGGCGTCGCGTCGGTTCATGGTGTGCCAGCGGTCGCAGCGCGCCGACGGCGATCCCGCCACCGCCCGCCAGGACCACGGCCGCACCGCCGAGCAGCAGCCCCCGCCGGGACACGCCGCGGTCTGCTGGCGCCGCGTGAGCGTGAGCGGGAGCTGCATCGTCCATGGCGCAGCAAGTGTCGCAGAGCCGATACGCTCGTCATTCCACAACTGCAGAACAGGAGCGAAGCATGCCGCCCGACACCGCCGGCCGGTCCGCAGCTCAGGCGCGCGAGCGTCTGCTCGGCCTGCTCGGTCCCGTCGTTTCTGCCGCCGGTTACGACCTCGAGGACATCACCGTTTCTGCCGCCGGGCGTCGCAGCCTGGTCCGCGTGAGCGTCGACGCCGACGGTGGGATCGACCTGGATGCGGTCGCCGAGGTGAGCCGCGTCGTGGCCGATGCCATCGACGGCGTCGACGCTGATGCACCCGGAGGCGCCGCATTCGCCGGTCCCTACGTGCTCGAGGTCAGCTCACCGGGCGTCGATCGGCCACTGACCGAGGAGCGTCACTGGCGCCGGGCCACCGGCCGGCTGGTGCGGACCCAGGTGGGCGAGCAGCTGATGACCGGCCGGGTGCTCGACACGTCCGGATCGGGCGTGACGCTGGATGTCGATGGCACTCGGCGCGACGTCCCGTGGGGTGAGCTCGGTCGCGGCGCCGTGCAGGTTGAGTTCAACCGACCAAGCGATCTTGGCGACATAGGACAGGAGGGCTGAGCCGTGGTCCAGGTTGACATCACCGCGCTGCACAGCATCGAGCGGGAGAAGGAGATCTCCTTCGAAACAATCATTGATGCCCTCGAGACGGCGCTGCTGACGGCCTATAAGCACACGCCCCACCCGATGCCGCACGCCCGTGTCGCGATCGACCTCAAGAGCGGCGACGTCGTCGTGTGGGCGCAGGAGATCGGGGCCGACGGCGAGCTTGTCGAGGAGTATGACGACACCCCGACCGATTTCGGCCGGGTCGCGGCGATGACGGCTCGACAGGTGATCCTGCAGCGACTGCGCGACGCCGAGCACGACCAGACCTTCGGCGAGTACTCCGGCCGTGAGGGCGACATCGTCACCGGCGTCATCCAGGCCGATGCGCAGGCAGCCCAGCGCGGGCTGGTGCTCGTGGACATCGGCAAGGTCGAAGCCAACCTGCCCCAGGCCGAGCAGGTGCCCGGCGAGCAGTACACCCACGGCACCCGGCTCAAGTGTTACGTCGTGGGCGTCGCGCGAGGAATGCGCGGCCCAGTGGTAACGGTCAGCCGCACCCATCCGAACCTGGTCCGCAAGCTGTTCGCGCTCGAGGTGCCCGAGATCGCCGACGGCAGCGTCGAGATCGTCGGCCTCGCGCGCGAGGCCGGCCATCGCAGCAAGATCGCGGTGCGCACGGACGTGTCGGGACTCAACGCCAAGGGTGCCTGCATCGGCCCGATGGGCCAACGGGTGCGCAATGTCGTCGCCGAACTGCACGGCGAAAAGATCGACATCATCGATTTCCACGACGACCCGGCGACGTACGTCGGCAACGCACTCTCGCCGGCGCACGCGATCGAGACCCACGTTGTGGACCCCGTCACACAGTCGGTGCGGGTCGTCGTGCCGGACTTCCAGCTGTCGCTCGCGATCGGGCGCGAGGGGCAGAACGCCCGTCTCGCGGCCCGCCTCACCGGCTGGCGCATCGACATCCACAGCGACGCCGAACCGGCCGAGCCGCCGACCGGAGGTCCAGGCCAGTCGGCCAGCACAGCCCGCGAGGAGTAGACTTACCCATGGTCGTCCGAACGTCGACGGCAGCCGAACCCGGTCAGAGCGTGCCCTCGGGCGCGATCCGAACCTGCATCGGCTGTCGGCAGCGCGCGCCGGCCGCCGAGTTGCTCCGCGTCGTCGTGACGCCGGACGCGATCGGCAAGGCAGCACCCAGGCCCGCGGATGAGCGCGAACAGAGCGCGAACGGCGGGCCTGCCGCCTTGCCCGTCGTGCCCGACCCGCGTCATCGCGCACCCGGTCGCGGCGCATGGTTGCACCGCGATCCCGAGTGCGTCGAGCTCGCAGAGCGGCGCCGGGCATTCGCCCGGGCCCTTCGGGTGCCCGTGGCGCTCGACCCGTCGCCGGTCCGTGAGTACGTCGCAGGACTGGCCCGGTAGCAGCACCACCCGACCAGCGGATCCCCGCAGGAGATGAAGAGCAATGGGCAGTCGATGAAGCGTCACCGATGAGCATGTCCACCGTCTAATCGGGACCGAGCGGGATGCCGCCCTGGTCCTTTCGAAGGAGTCAAGTGGCAGGCAAGGCCCGCGTACACGAGCTAGCCAAAGAGCTCGGTGTAACCAGCAAGGATCTCCTCGGCAAGCTCGGCGAGCTCGGCGAGTTCGTCAAGAGCGCCTCGTCGACCGTGGAAGCCCCCGTCGCGCGCCGGCTGCGTGAGGCCTATCCTCAGGCGGGTCCGCCCGCGCCCGCCGCGGCGAAGAAGGCACCTGCAAAGAAGGCTGCCGCGCCTGCGCTGGCTGCGGCCGTCGTCGAGTCGCCCGCGGTCCTCGAGGCCCCGGTGGTTGCGGTAGCACCGATGCCGCCGCTGGCACCGGCCGTCGAGCTGGGTGCACCGGCCGACCTCGCCGACCCGCGGCCGGCCGCGGCCGGCCCGCGGCCCGGTCCGCGAATCGCCAACAACCCGTTCGGTGTCAGCGGCAGTACCGCGCCGCACCCGGCCGGACCGCGTCCCGTCGTCGGCGGCGTCCCCGGGGCCATGCCGCCCCGGCCCGGCATGCGTCCCGGCGGCAGTGCGGGTCCGGGTGGGCCACGGCCCAACCCAGGCATGATGCCGCCGCGTCCGGGCTCTGGCGAGGCGCCCGGACGTGGCGGCCCCGGTGCTCGGCCGGGCGGTCCCGCTGGCCCGGGCGCTCGTCCCGGCGGCCCGGGCGGTCCCGCAGGCCGCCCCGGCGCACCCGGCGCAGGGCGCCCTGGTGGTGGCGGCAGTGGCCCATACCGCGGTGCCCCTGGCGGTGGCGGCGGAGCTCCGGCCGGCGGCGGTGGCCCATACCGAGGCGGCAGCCCGGGCGGTCGTCCCGGCGGCCCCGGCGGCCGTGGCCGTGGTGCCGGTACTGCCGGTGCATTCGGCCGGAAGGGCGGCGGCCCTACCCGTGGGCGTAAGAGCAAGAAGCAAAGACGTCAGGAATTCGACAACCTGGACGCGCCGTCGCTGGGCGGTGTGCAGGTTCCCCGTGGCAACGGGCAGGTGCTGCGGCTCTCTCGCGGCGCCTCGCTGTCGGACTTCGCCGAGAAGATCGATGCGAACCCGGCGGCGCTCGTCACGGTGATGTTCCACCTCGGCGAGATGGTCACCACGACGCAGTCGGTCAACGAAGAGACGCTGCAGTTGCTCGGTGCCGAGCTGAACTACCAGGTCCAGGTCGTCAGCCCGGAGGACGAGGACCGTGAGCTGCTCGAGTCCTTCGACCTCACCTTTGGTGAGGACGAGGGCGCGGACGAGCACCTGGTCGCGCGGCCGCCTGTGGTCACCGTCATGGGCCACGTCGACCACGGTAAGACCCGGCTGCTCGACGCTATCCGCAAGACGAACGTCATGGGCGACGAGGCCGGTGGCATCACCCAGCACATCGGTGCCTACCAGGTGCACGTCGGGCACGAGGGCGTCGAGCGGGCGATCACGTTCATCGACACGCCCGGCCACGAGGCGTTCACCGCCATGCGTGCCCGCGGCGCGTCCACCACCGACGTCGTCGTGCTGGTGGTGGCTGCCGACGACGGCGTCATGCCGCAGACGATCGAGGCGCTCAACCACGCGCAAGCGGCCGGCGTGCCGGTCGTCGTGGCCGTGAACAAGATCGACAAGGAGGACGCCAACCCGGCCAAGGTGCGCCAGCAGCTCACCGAGTACGGGCTGGTCGCCGAGGAGTACGGCGGCGAGACGATGTTCGTCGACGTGTCGGCCCGTTCCGGCGTCAATATCGACGGCCTGCTCGAGGGCATCCTGCTCACGGTCGACGCGGCGCTGGATCTGCGCGCCAACCCCGATCAGGACGCGCAGGGCATCGTCATCGAGGCGCGCCTGGACCGCGGTCGCGGCCCGGTGGCCTCGCTGCTCGTACAGCGCGGCACGCTCAATGTTGGCGACTCGATCGTGGCGGGCGACGCGTTCGGTCGCGTCCGCGCGATGATCGACGAGCACGGTGACACCATCGACGTGGCCGGTCCGGCGCGTCCGGTGCAGGTGCTGGGTCTCACGTCCGTGCCTGGTGCCGGCGACTCGTTCCTCGTCGTCGACGAGGACCGCACCGCCCGGCAGATTGCCGACCGTCGGTCGGCTCGCGAGCGCAACGCCCAGCTGGCGGCCAACCGTCGCCGCGTGTCGCTGGACGATCTCGACAAGGCACTCGCGGCTGGTGAGATCCAGCAGCTCAACCTCATCATCAAGGGTGACGTGTCCGGTTCGGTCGAGGCCCTCGAAGATGCGCTGCTCAAGATCGACACCGAATCGGGCATCAACGACGAGGTCTCGCTGCGTGTCATCGGCCGTGGTGTCGGTGCGATCACCGAGAACGACATCAACCTCGCGATCGCCTCGGACGCCGTCGTCATCGGCTTCAATGTTCGGCCAGAGGGCAAGGCCCGCGAGTCGGCCGAGCGCGAGGGCGTCGACATCCGCTACTACTCGGTCATCTACCAGGCCATCGACGAGATCGAGGCTGCACTCAAGGGCATGCTCAAGCCCGAGTTCGAAGAGGTGCAACTCGGTACCGCCGAGGTCCGCGAGGTGTTCCGGGTGCCACGCATCGGCAACGTCGCCGGTTCGCTGGTGCGCACGGGCCTCATCCGCCGCAACAGCAAGGCCCGGCTGGTCCGCGACGGCACCGTCGTCGCCGAGAACCTCACCGTCGAGTCGCTGCGGCGCTTCAAGGACGACGCGACCGAGGTGCGCGACGGCTACGAGTGCGGTATCGGGCTCGGCACGTTCAACGACATCAAGATCGAGGACGTGATCGAGACCTACGAGCTGCGCGAGAAGCCGCGCGTCTGACCCGGCAGTACGAGGGAGGCCGCATGGTCGTGGGCACGCTGGCGGTCGACGTGCTGCTCGGGGACGTGCACTCGCTGAAGCAGAAGCGCGCCGTGGTTCGGCCCATCGTCGCCGAACTGCGGCGCCGCTTCGAGGTGGCGGCCGCCGAGACGGGCGAGCAGGACCTGCACAGGCGCGCGGAACTGGCGGTGGCAGTCGTGACGTCGACGCACGCCCACGCCGTCGAGGTGCTCGACGCGTGCGAACGCTTCGTGGCGGCGCGCCCGGACATCGAGTTGCTGTCGGCTCGCCGGCGGGTGCTCGACGATGAGGATCTGGACTGACGCTCTGAGTAAGGGAGAACAAGATGGCCGACGCGGCACGGGCCCGGCGCATGGCGGGGCGGATCAAGCAGATCGTCGCAACGGGCATCGAGATGCAGGTCAAGGATCCACGACTGGGCATGGTGACGATCACCGATGTCCGCGTCACCGGCGACCTGCACGACGCGACGCTCTTCTACACCGTGTTCGGTACCCAAGACGAGCGGACCGCTTCGGCCATGGCGCTGGAGTCGGCGAAGGGCGTACTGCGCAGCGAGGTCGGCCGCCAGACCGGCGTGCGATTCACGCCGACGCTGACCTTCGTGCTCGACGCCGTGCCCGACACGGCCAAGCACATCGACGACCTGCTGGCCGTGGCCGCGCAGGCCGACGCGGAGGTGTCGGCAGTCCGCGAAGGGGCCGTGCCCGCCGGTGAGCCCGATCCGTACCGCAAGCCCCGCGAAGACGACACCGACGACGAGGATTGAGCCATAGACCCCGGGCAAACCGCGACCAAGCGCAGGATGCTGTCGCTGGCGGGATCGGCGTTCGTCGTCCTCGCCGCCGAACCGCTATACCTGCTCGTCGACACCGCGGTCGTCGGGCACCTCGGGGCAGTGTCGCTTGCCGGGCTCGGGGTGGCCGGCGCGCTGATGGCGTTGCTGACCGTCGTGGGGACGTTCGTCGAGTACGGCACGACGGGACGCTCCGCTCGCTGGTTCGGTGCGGGTCGGATCGACGCCGCGGTGAACGAGGGCGTGCAGGCGTCCTGGCTGGGGTTCGGGATCGGCGTCGTGGTCGTGGCGCTCGGGGAGGGCTTGGCCGGACCGCTGACGACCTTGCTCGCGGGCGGTCACGGCGCGACCCAGCACGCCGCCGAATCGTGGTTCCGCATCGCGGTGATCGGTATGCCCGGCGTACTGCTCGTGCTGGCCGGCAACGGCTGGATGCGGGGCGTGCAACGCACCCGCGAGCCGGTCCGCATCGTGCTGATCGCCAACGCGCTCTCCGCCGTTGCCTCGCCCCTACTGGTCTACCCGGCCGGCCTCGGCCTGACCGGATCCGCGATGGCAAACGTCGCAGCACAGGCCGTCGGGGGAGCGTTGTTCCTCCGCGCGCTGCACCGCGCCGCCGGCGGGCTACGGCCGGATCGCTCGATCATGCGGGCGCAACTCGGCGTGGGTCGCGACCTGATCCTGCGCTCGGCCGCCTTCCAGGTCGCCTTCCTCAGCGCCGCGGCAGTGGCTGCGCGGATGGGGACCGCGCAGATCGCCGCGCACCAGATCGGCCTGCAGTTGTGGGAGTTCACGGCGCTGCTGCTCGACTCGTTCGCGATTGCGGCACAGTCACTGGTCGGGGCGGCCCTCGGCGGCGAGGACGCGGCGGGCGCGCGGCGGATGGCCTGGCAGGTGGCGCGCTGGGGTCTGGTTGCGGGCCTGGTGTTCGCTGCGATGTACGCAGCCGGTTGGTCGCTCCTGCCGCGGGCGTTCACCTCCTCGGACGCCGTCGTCGCCCAGGCGCACGTGCTGTGGCCCTGGTTCGTCGCCATGTTGCCACTGGCCGGGATCGTCTTCGCCCTCGACGGGGTGTTGATCGGCGCGGGCGACGTAGCCTTCCTGCGGACGATCACCGTCGTCGCCGCGGTGTTCGCGTTCGCGCCGATCAACATCGCCGCGTTGCACTGGCACTGGGGACTCGGCGGGGTATGGGCCGGCCTGACCGCCTTCATCGCCGTCCGCTTCGTCGGCATGATGGCGCGGACACGGGGCAGCAAATGGGTGGTTCTGGGAGCGCAGTCATGACCGATGGACTGGTGATCGTCGACAAGCCCGCAGGGTGCACGTCACACGATGTCGTCGGCCGAATGCGCCGGCTCGCGCACACGCGTCGCGTCGGGCACGCCGGCACGCTCGACCCGATGGCCACGGGGGTTCTGGTGCTCGGGGTCGACAAGGCCACCCGCCTCCTGCACCACCTCGCGTTGAGCGACAAGGCCTACACCGCGTCGATCCGCCTCGGGCAGGCGACGGTGACCGACGATGCCGAGGGTGAGACCGTGTCCACCGCGTCGGCGGCCGGCATCGACGAGGCGGCGGTGCGTGCGGCCCTGACTCCGCTGAGCGGCGACGTGCTGCAGGTGCCGAGTTCCGTGTCCGCGATCAAGGTCGACGGCCAGCGTGCCTACAAGAGGGTGCGTGACGGCGAGGCGGTCGAACTCGCCGCACGTCCGGTCACCGTCACCCGATTCGAGGCCGTCGACTTCGTCCGTACGACGGCTGACCTGCTCGACGTCGTCGTCGAGGTGGAGTGCTCGTCGGGCACCTATGTGCGAGCGCTGGCCCGCGACCTGGGCGCTGCACTCGGCGTCGGCGGGCACCTCACCGCGCTGCGCCGCACCCGCGTCGGACCATTCACCCTCGCGCAGGCGCACACCCTCGACGCGCTGGCCGAACTCGACGACCCCGTGACGCTGCCGCTCGCCGAGGCGGTCCGCGCCGCGATGCCGGTGCGCCAGATCGACGAGGACGAGGCCCGCGCGCTGTCCTACGGCAAGTCAATCGACGCCAAGGCGATCGCCGGCACGCACGCAGCTATCGCGCCCGACGGCACTGTCGCCGCTCTTCTCGTGGAGGACGGCGGCCGCGCCCGGCCGGTGCTCGTCTTCGCCGCGGCCGGATGACCGAGGAATCCCACTAGGCTCACTCGACGTGCAGCGCTGGCGAGGACTCGACGGGGTACCCACCGGATGGGGCCATTGCGTCGTGACGATCGGGGTGTTCGACGGTGTGCACCGCGGCCACGCCGAGATCATCGGCCAGGCCGTCGAGACGGCGCAGGAGCGGGGCCTGCCCAGTGTGCTGCTGACGTTCGTCCCGCATCCGTCGGAGGTGGTGCGCCCGGGCTCGCACCCGCCGGTGCTGACCAGCATCGTGCGGCGCGCCGAACTGGTCGAGCGACTCGGCATCGACGTGTTCTGCGCGCTTCCCTTCACGCTCGAGTTCTCGCGCATGCACCCCGACGAGTTCGCCCACCACGCTCTCGTCGCGCAGCTGCACGCGTCTGCGGTGATCGTCGGCGACAACTTCCGCTTCGGGCACAAGGCTGCCGGTGACGTGGCCCTGCTGGGCAAGCTCGGTGAGACCTTCGGCTTCACCGTGCACGGCATCCCGCTGCTGCGTGACGGCCATACGCCGTTGAGTGCGACCCATGTGCGTTCCTGCGTGCAGGCTGGTGACATGCGGGCAGCCGCCCACGTGCTCGGCAGGCCGCATCGCGTCGACGGCGTCGTCGAGCGTGGCGACCGGCGCGGCCGTGAGCTCGGCTTCCCCACAGCCAACCTGCGCACGGATGCCTGGACAGCGGTGCCCGCGGATGGCGTCTATGCCGGGCGCGTATTCGAGCTCGACGAGTGGGGCCGCACGGTGCCCGGCCCACAGCTCGGCGTCGCGGCCATCTCGGTGGGCACCAATCCCACGTTCGAGATGCGCCAGCGCCGCGTCGAGGCGTTCGTCCTCGACTTCGACGGCGATCTCTACGGCGAAGCCCTCGGCGTCGAGTTCGTCGAGCGGCTGCGGGGGATGGAGAAGTTCGACGACGTCGACGCTCTGGTCGCCCAGATGACCGAGGACGTGGTGCGCACCCGGTCGGTCATCGACTGACCCAGCCCTGCTTTTCCCCGCGCGTGACCGGTTTGGGGACGTCAAAGCGGTCACCAGCGGGGAAAAGCACGGGGCAAGCGGTCACCAGCGGGGAAAGGCGGGGGCAAGAGGTGGCGATTCGTCCGCGGCGGCGCGTCGCTGGTAACCTTGCGACCAGGCGCGCGTGAGCGTGTCCCGCGCAGCGTGCGTACACCTCTCCTGCCGTGAGTCATTCCGGCGGGGCGCCCTGCACCGATACGACAAGGAGTCGTCCGTGCCACTGGCAAGCGACGTCAAGAAGCAGATCATCGCCGAGTACGGCTCCGTCGAGAACGACAGCGGCTCGGCCGAGGTCCAGGTTGCGATGCTCTCGCGTCGCATCAGCGACCTCACCGAGCACCTGAAGTTCCACAAGCACGACCATCACAGCCGCCGTGGGCTGCTGTTGCTGGTCGGCCAGCGTCGCCGGCTGTTGAACTACCTGGCCCAGACCGACATCAACCGGTACCGGTCGATCATCGAGCGGCTCGGCTTGCGCCGATAGCTCGCGGGGAGTGACTCCATCCGGAGTCACTCTTTGTCGTTCCTCAGAACTAAGCATCCAAGTTTCTCGATTCACAACTGAACATTCAAGCCGGACGCACACACGCGCGTCCTTGCGACTTCCAGGACGCCGGTCCTCGGTAGTGGCGGTCGGTCTGCACACTTCGGATCCGCCCGCTTCGATCGAAGACCGGCACCCAGCAGAGGTGTCAGCTCGTCCGTCGCATGTGCACCCGGCGCCACTACAGCTTCGCTCCGTGGTCGCTTTTCCACGCTGTGTTGCTTGCGTACAAGAGGGGTTACTCCGTGACGGAGACCAATCACAACGACGACGGCATCTTCGAGACCGTCGCCACCATCGACAACGGCAAGTTCGGCACCCGCACCATCCGCTTCGAGACCGGGCGGCTGGCCAAGCAGGCCGCGGGTTCGGTCGTCGCCTACCTCGACGACGACACCATGCTGCTGTCGGCCACGACGGCCGGCAAGTCCCCACGTGAGGGCTTCGACTTCTTCCCGCTGACCGTCGACGTCGAGGAGCGCATGTACGCCGCGGGACGCATCCCCGGTTCGTTCTTCCGCCGCGAGGGCCGGCCAAGCGAGGACGCGATCCTCACCTGCCGGCTCATCGACCGCCCGCTGCGCCCCACCTTCATCAAGGGCCTGCGCAACGAGGTGCAGGTCGTCATCACGGTGATGGCGCTCAACCCTGACCACGCCTACGACGTCGTGGCCATCAACGCTGCCTCCGCTTCCACGCAGCTGTCCGGCCTGCCGTTCTCCGGGCCGGTCGGCGCCACCCGAGTCGCGCTCATCGACGGCCAGTGGGTCGGCTTCCCTTCGCACAGCGAGCTCCAGCGGGCGACGTTCAACATGGTCGTCGCCGGCCGCGCACTCGCGTCGGGCGATGTCGCGATCATGATGGTCGAGGCCGAGGCCAGCCCGAACACCATCGAGCTGATCGACGGCGGCGCCACCCGGCCGACCGAAGAGGTCGTGGCCGAGGGCCTCGAGGCGGCCAAGCCGTTCATCGCCGAGATGTGCCGCGCGCAGTCCGAGCTCGCCGAGGTCGCTGCCAAGCCGGTCGCCGAGTTCCCGGTCTTCCTGGACTACCAGGACGACGTGTTCGCCGCCGTGTCCGACGCGGTCGCAGAGCCCCTCGCCCGGGCGCTGACCATCGCCGACAAGCAGGAGCGCGAGCTCGAGCTCGACCGCATCAAGGCGCAGGCCAAGGACCAGGTCGGCCCCAGTTTCGACGGTCGCGAGAACGAGATCAGCCCGGCCTACCGAGGGCTCACCAAGAAGCTCGTGCGCCAGCGCATCCTGCGCGACAAGGTGCGCATCGACGGCCGTGGCCTGGCCGACATCCGCACGCTCTCGGCTGAGGTCGAGGTCGTCCCGCGGGTGCACGGCTCGGCGCTGTTCCAGCGCGGCGAGACGCAGATCCTCGGCGTCACCACATTGAACATGCTCGGCTTGGAGCAGAAGCTCGACACGCTCTCGCCCGAGCGCACCAAGCGCTACATGCACAACTACAACTTCCCGCCGTACTCGACCGGTGAGACAGGCCGCGTCGGCTCGCCCAAGCGTCGCGAGATCGGCCACGGCGCGCTCGCCGAGCGGGCGCTCATCCCGGTGCTGCCGGGCCGTGACGAGTTTCCGTACGCGATCCGGCAGGTCTCCGAGGCGCTGAGCTCCAACGGCTCGACGTCGATGGGCTCGGTCTGCGCGTCGACGCTCGCGCTGCTCAACGCCGGCGTGCCGCTCAAGGCACCGGTCGCGGGTATCGCGATGGGCCTGATCTCCGACACCGTCGACGGTGAGACCGAGTACGTCGCCCTCACCGACATCCTCGGTGCAGAGGACGCGTTCGGCGATATGGACTTCAAGGTCGCCGGCACCCGGGAGTTCGTCACCGCGCTGCAGCTGGACACCAAGCTCGACGGCATCCCCTCCGCGGTGCTCGCGGCGGCGCTCAAGCAGGCCCGCGACGCGCGCCTGCACATCCTCGACGTCATGGCCGAGGCCATCGACGGCCCGGACGAGATGAGCCCCTTCGCGCCGCGGGTCACCGTCGTGAAGATCCCCGTCGACAAGATCGGTGCGGTCATCGGCCCCAAGGGCGCGATGATCAACTCGATCCAAGACGAGACGGGCGCACAGATCACGATCGAGGACGACGGCACGATCTACGTCGGTGCCTCCGACGGGCTCTCGGCCCAGGCGGCGGTCGACCAGATCAATGCGATCGCCAACCCGCAGATGCCCAAGGTCGGGGAGCGCTTCCTCGGCACGGTGGTGAAGACGGCCGCGTTCGGCGCGTTCGTCTCGCTGCTGCCGGGTAAGGACGGTCTGATCCACATCAGCAAGCTGGGTCGCGGCAAGCGCGTCGGCAAGGTCGAGGATGTCGTGAACGTCGGCGACAAGATCCAGGTCGAGATCGCCGAGATCGATCAGCGCGGCAAGATCAGCCTTGTGCTGGTCGACGAGGATGTCGCCGGTGCCCCGGCTGCCGCTGTGCCGGCCGCCGAGGGCGCCGAAGTCTGACCGACCGCTCGAACAAGCTCGTCACCGTGTCGCGTTCTCCCGCCGTCGAGGCCGGGGGAGCGCGACACGGCCGTTTGCGGAGCACGCTCGGCGACCTGCCGACCGAGGTGCGTGCTCTGGTCGTCGTCGCGTTCATGGTGGCGCTGGGCTACGGCATCGTGGCGCCGGCGATCCCGCTGTTCGCGCGCCAGTTCGGGGTCGGCAAGGCGGCGGCGGGTGCCGTCATCAGCGCGTTCGCCTTGATGCGACTGGTCACGGCGCCGTTCGTCGGCCGGCTCGTGAACGGATTCGGCGAACGGGTGATGCTCGCGACCGGCATCGGCGTGGTCGCGGTCTCGAGCCTGTTGGCCGGCTTTGCCCAGGTTTACTGGCAACTGCTCGTGCTGCGCGGCATCGGCGGCGTGGGCTCGATCATGTTCAGCGTCAGTGCCGCCAGCATCCTGATCCGGGTGACGCCGAGCCATCTGCGCGGGCGCGCGCAGGGCGCGTGGGCCGGATCGTTCTTGCTCGGCATGATCGCGGGCCCGGCGGTCGGCACGGTGGCGACGTTCTCGCTGCGCGCGCCGTTCTTCCTCTACGCGGGAACGCTCGTCGTCGCTGGAGCGCTTGCCCTCGGCACCCTGCGGCACAGCGAGTTCGCGTCGCGGCAGGCCGTCCGTAGCGCCCCGCTTGCGCTGCGCACCGCGCTGCGCAACCGCGCCTACGTCGCGGCGCTGGCGGCGTCGTTCGCCGGCGACTGGGCGGTGGTGGGTGCGCGCACGGCGATCGTCCCGCAGTTCGTCACCGACCGCCTCAACGCCGGCACCGCATGGGTCTATGCGGCGTTCCTGGTCGTGAGCATCGTCAGTGGCGCGCTGTTGCTGCCGTTCGGCCGGATCGCCGACTCGCGCGGCCGGCGTCCGGTGATCATCATCGGCCTTCTCGTCGGCGCCGTCGGTTTCCTCCTCCTGCCCAGCGTGCCGACCCTTGTCGGACTGCTGGTCGCGATGGCCTTGCTGGGGGTGGCCGGCGCCGCCGATTCGGTCGCTCCCGGCGCCGTGATGGGCGATGTCGTGGGGGGACGCGGCGGCACGGTAGTCGCCGTCTTTCAGATGTCCGGTGACCTCGGTGCGATGATCGGCCCGGTCGCGGCCGGGTGGATCGCCGACGGCTACGGCTACTCGGCGACCTTCCTGGTCAGCGCCGTCATATCCGCCGCGCCCGTCGCGCTGGTGGCGGCCGCGCCCGAGACGCTCACCGCCGCGCCGGCCGAACCCGTGGCCGTTCCCTCCACCGAGGTGATCTGACCTACCCGGCGTAGGGCGCGCCCGCGCGAAGGAGGCGTGGTCTTTGCGAGGATGGGTGTGTGCAGATCTCGGCGAAGACGGACTATGCGGTGCGCGCATTGCTCAGCCTGGCATCGCGGGAGCCGGATCTGGTGAAGGTCGACGTGATCGTCACCGAGCAGGGCCTGCCACGCAAGTTCGTCGAGGCCATCCTCGGCGAACTGCGCCGCGCGAACCTGGTTCGCAGTCAGC
>DAITQD010000039.1:3667-19570 GCA_036833255.1 Jatrophihabitantaceae bacterium | reverse complement strand
CTAGCTCGTCTTAGCCAGATCCGCGATCGAAACCAGGCTGTACTTCTTCGCAGTCTGCGCACTGACGACAATCGCGTCACTGTCCTGAGCCGCCGACTGATCGAGGACGATCAGATTCGCCGGCACCACCTTCTGCAGCGCGGAGAAAACGGCCTCCGGAGTCGTCGCTGCGGCGCCCTTGTCGAAGTACTGGAGCAGCGTCCCGTTGTACTCGGGGATGAGGTCGATCGAGCCGTCCTTCAGCGCGGGGATGTACTTTTCCCGGCTGCCGATGTTGAGTTGCGTGCTGACCTTTGCCCCAGCGCCTTTGAGTGCCTCGGCGTAGATGTCGGCCAGGACGACGTTCTCGGGAAAGTTAGCCGAGCCGATCTTGAGCGTGACGCCCGTTGCCGGCTTAGTCGTCGGCAGGTCGCTCAGCGACGCGAGGAACTCCTGGGCGGCCTTGTCCGGGTCTTGCTTGTTCGTCTCCACCTTGGTGCGCAAGTCGATCAGCACGTCGGTGGTCAGCTTCGTAGAGATGAAGTTGAGCACCTGCTTGACCCCGTCGGTGGCCTTGGCCTTGTTGATGAGCGGGAGAACGTTCTGAGCGCCGAAGTCGCTCTTCGGATCGGTGAGCACGACGAAGTTGTTCGCCTTGATGGCCGGGTCGGTGGTGAACAGATCGGCCGCATCGACCTGCCCGTTCTTCAACGCCGTGACCGTGAGCGGACCGCCGGTGTCGAGGACCTTGTAGCTCTGGAAGGTGACGCCGTAGTTCTTCGCCAGGCCGGGAACACCGTCGGGCCGCGTCTGGAACTCGGGCGGTCCGCCGAGGAGCAGCTTGCTGGCGATGGTTGCGGATCCACCGCCGCTGCTCTTGTCGCTCTTCTTCGCACTGTCCTTGCCGCACGCGGTCAACAGCAAGGCCGCCGCGGTTGCCGTCGCACCAACGATCAGGGTTTTGCGGTTCATGACTCTCCTAGAGATGGTTTGCACTTTCGATTGGACGATGTAGTGAGAGCGGTCGGGCAACAATCACACAGGCGATACCTCCGCTTGGACGACGGCGGCCGCGGCGGGTCCGGTCGACCGGATGACTTTGTGCGAGTAGCGCCCGGAGATGCCACGCGAGACGGCACATTGCTGGACCAGGGCGAGCAGCAGGTCAACGACAACGGCGAGCACTGCGACGAGCACGCCACCGCTGATCATCTGCGGGTAGTCCTGCTGGTGGAAGCCGTCGTAGATGAACCGGCCGAGACCCCCCAGCAGCGGCAGGTAGGACGCGATCGTCGCCGTCGCGATCACCTGCAAGGTGGCGCTGCGAACTCCGGAGAAGATCAGCGGCAGGCTGCACGGTAGCTCCACTCGGCGCAGCACCTGCACGCCGGTCATGCCCATGCCCGCGGCCGCGTCACGCACCGCAGGGTCGACGTTCTGTACGCCCGCATAGGTGTTGGCGAGGATTGGCGGGACGGCGATGACTACGAGCACGATCTCGGCCGGGATCAAGTAGCCAAGGTCGGTGCGGCCGTAGAAGTGCGGGGAGATGATGACGGCCAGCAACACCAGCAGACCGACGCCGGGGATGGCACGCACGGCGTTGACGCCGGCGACGATGAACGACCCGCGACCGGTGTGCCCGATCGCGAGGCCGAGTGGCAGCGCGATCGCCAGCGCGATCGCCAGCGCAATCACCGAATAGCGAAGGTGGTCGAAGACCTGCGTGGGGATGCCCGCGAAGGACCGCGCGTCGCGCCAATGTGCGGGGTCGTTCAACCAGGTGATGACGTCCGCGCTCATCGCGCCGCCACCGCCCGACGCCACGGGGTGGCAGCCCTGTTGCCCAGCACGATGAGCACGTCGAACGCCGTCGCCAGCAGCACACACAGCACGATGCCGAGGACGATCGGCGGGTAGTACGCGGTCGGCGTGGAAAGTTGGATGCCCTGGTCGAACAGGCGCCCCAGGTTGTCCATCCCGATCGTCCCGGCAACGGCCACCAGGCTCACGTTGGACACCATGGCGACCCGAAGCCCTGCGGCGATGACCGGGACAGCGATCGGCAACTCGACGCTGACCAGCCGCCGAACCCGCCCGAAGCCCATCGCAGTGGCCGCCTGGAGGACGTCGTCGGGCACCGACGCGAGCCCGTCCGCGACAACTCGAACGAGCAGCGCCACGGAGTACACCGTCAGCGCGATTGGCACCTGCAGCGGGTCGAGCGACTTGAGACCGAACAGCGGCGGCACCATCACGAACAGCGCGATCGACGGGATCGTGTACAGCAGCCCGGTAATCGAGATCAACGGTGGGTACGCCCATCGGTAGCGACGAGCGAGCCAGCCGAGCGGAAGCGAGATGACCAGGCCGATCAGCACCGGCAGCGCCGAGAGCCAGACGTGATCCCACAGCCAGCCCAGATCCTCGTGGAGGTGGTCCTGGAAGTAGCCCCAGAAGTGCCACGGCGAGGAGTTGGCGTCGGCCAGGATCACCGCGTCACCTCCGCGTCGAGCAGCGCAGGAGGCGCCGGGTTCACGCTGGCGTCGCGCGGCTTGATGCGTGCGAGGACATCGGACGCGCTGACCGTGCCGAGCAGTGCGCCGTCCGAGTCGACGATCACTCCTCGCCCGCTCGGTGACGACAGCGCCGAGTCGAGCACCTCGCGCAGCGTGCCGGCCTTCCGCGCGACGGTGCCGGCGAGGTTGAGCAACTCGGGCGTCAGCTGTCCGCTCAGCGCATGGTCGGGGACGCCGGTCAACGCGAGCCAGCCGAGTGGTGCCTTGTGCTCGTCGATGACCAGCACCCAGCCGTCCTGCGCGATGTTCTTGGCCTTGGCGAGATCCCAGCCGAGCGCAGCGGTCGGCTCGTCCGACAGTGGAATCTCGCCCGCTGCGGAGAAGCCCAGCGCCCGGTAGCCGCGGTCGCGCCCGACGAAGCCCGCGACGAACGGGTCCGCCGGGCGCGACAGCAGCTCTGCTGGCGTGGCAACCTGCGCCAGCTTGCCTCCGACGCGCAACACCGCCACTTGGTCGCCGAGCTTGATCGCCTCATCGATGTCGTGCGTGACGAAGACGATCGTTTTGCCGAGGTCCTCCTGAAGGCGCAGAAATTCGTCCTGCAACTGGCCGCGCACTACCGGATCGACGGCCGAGAACGGCTCGTCCATCAGCATCACCGGGGGATCGGCGGCCAGCGCCCGAGCAACGCCAACGCGTTGCTGCTGGCCGCCTGAGAGTTGCGCCGGGTAACGCTTCGCGAAGTTGGCGGGCAGGCCGACCCGCTCCATCAGCTCCAGTGCCTTCGCGCGCGCCTGCTTCCTGTCGTGTCCGAGCAGGAACGGCACGGTCGCCACGTTGTCCACGATGGTGCGATGCGGGAATAGCCCAGCGTGCTGAATGACGTAACCGATGCCGCGCCGCAGTTCGGTAGGTGACACCTTGGATGCGTCACGATCATCGATGTAGATCTTGCCGCTCGTAGGCTCGATCATCCGGTTGATCATCCGAAGCGACGTGGTCTTACCGCAGCCGGACGGGCCCACGAGAACAGTGATCTGCCCGGACGGTGCGATGAGCTCGAGCTGATCTACCGCGACCGTCCCGTCCGGGTACCGCTTCGTCACGGCTGAGAAGCGGATCACTTGACGGTCGCCTCTCTCCGGCGTTGTGCAGTGGGCGGCACGCCGAGCTTCTCGGCGATCGCCTGTGCCTCGCGGCTGACGATCTCGCCGTATTCGTGCATCGCATCGTCGTCGATGCGATAGGTGGGACCGAGCAGGCTCAGTGCCCCCGCGATGCCGCCCGGACGCAGGATGGACGCGACGATCGCCGTCACGTCGGGCTCGATCCGGTCGCGCTCGGCGAAATACCCGGTTGCGGTGACGGCGCCGTCCAGCGCCCGCCCGACCGCAAGGTCCCCCCGTAAGACCGACCGGCCGACCCAACTGGTGTGCCGCACCGTGTGGGTGCCTTCGACCATGGCGATGTAGAGCGCGGTTCCGCCCGGTCCGGCGATGGCCAGGTAGGACGACTCGCCGGTCGCGGCGACGATGCGCTGCATTCCCGGCTCGGCCAATCCCACCAACGATTGACGCCCGAGCGCGACCGCCCCGAGCTGGATGAGTCGCCCGCCGGCCCGGAACGCGCCGTCGTGGTCACGGGTGACGAAGCCGCCCCCCTCGAGCGTGCGCAGGAGCCGCAGCGCGGTGCTGGCCGGCAACTGGGCCCGGCGGGCGCACTCGGACAGGGTGATGGAGCCTTCGGCGCAGACCTCGGCGAGCAGCCCCAGCGCGCGCTCAACGGTGCGGGTCGAGCCCGCGTGCGTCATCGCGGTCATCGCCGACCCTCCTCACACGACTTTCATCACGTAGAAGCCTCTTGCCATTGAGCGGTACGGTTCCACACTCTGGTGCCGATGGGAAGTCCAGGGGTCGGCGATGCCCCCGAGCAATACCGAATAGTCTCTGCAGCTGAACCCGACGCCGTGTGACGTAGGAGGAGACGAGCCCCGTGGCGCTGCGCCTGACCCTCGCCCTGCTGATGCTCGTCGTGACCGCAGCCGTCGCCGGTCGCCGGATCTTCTGGCTGATGAAGCTGATCCGCTCCGGCCAGCCCGAACATGGGCGTGCGCAGGACCCCAGACCGCGCGCGCTCAATGAGGGCGAAGAGGTGCTCGGGCAGAAGAAACTGCTCAACTGGGCCGGGCCCGGCGTCGCCCACTTCTTCACCTTCTGGGGCTTCAACGTTCTCGGCGTCACGATCATCGAGGCCTTCGGTGCGCTGGTGATCAACAAAGACTTTGCGTTCCCGTTCTTCGGACACGCCCGGTGGCTCGGTTTCATCGAGGACTTCTTCGCGCTCGCGGTGCTCGTCGCGATCATCTGGTTCGGGATCAACCGGCTGCGCAACGCCCCCGAGCGCAAGCACCGCAACAGCCGCTTCTACGGATCGCACAATGGGCCCGCGTGGGTGATCCTCGCGATGATCGGACTGGTCGTCATCACGCTGCTGCTCTATCGCGGCGCGCAGTACAACACCGGCCACATTCCGTGGGGCCGGTCCAAGGCCCCGTTCGCGTCCTACGCGGTCGCGAAGGTGCTCGGCGACGGCACCTACAACCAAGGCCTCGAGACGTTCTTCCTGCTGGCGCAGATGGCCGTCATCTTTGGCTTCACCATCTTGGTCACCTACTCCAAGCACCTGCACATCGGCACGGCGCCGATCAACGTGTACTTCAAGCGGATGCCCGACGGTCTCGGTGCGCTGCAGCCGGTCACCGACGGCGAGGGCAAGCCGATCGACTTCGCCGACGCCGAGAACCTGTCCGAGGACACCGTCTTCGGCAAGGGCAAGATCGAGGACTTCACCTGGAAGGGGTACCTCGACTTCGCCACCTGCACCGAGTGCGGCCGCTGCCAGTCGCAGTGCCCGGCCTGGAACACCGACAAGCCGCTGTCGCCGAAGCTGATCATCATGGATCTGCGCGATCACCTGTTCGCGAAGGCGCCCTACCTCCTGGACGGCAAGACGGTTCCCGACGACGCACCGGCACTGACCGCGACCGAGGACGCGGTGTCCCACGGCAATCACGTGCCCGAGTCCGGGTTCCCCCGCCTCATGGGCTCGGGCGTCGGACAGGCGCAACGCCCGCTGGTCGGAGACCTCGCGTCTTTCGGCGTCATCGACCCGGACGTGCTGTGGTCGTGCACCACCTGCGGTGCCTGCGTCGAGCAGTGTCCCGTCGACATCGAGCACATCGACCACATCATCGACATGCGGCGCTACCAGGTGCTCATCGAGTCGGCGTTCCCGTCCGAGGCCGGGGTGATGCTTCGCAATCTGGAGAACAAGGGCAACCCGTGGGGCCTGCCCGACAAGGGTCGCGAAGAATGGCTCGACTCGCTCGATTTCAGCGTGCGCCGTGCCCAGCCAGGGACGAGGCTGGATGTCGAGGTCGAGTACCTGTTCTGGGTCGGCTGCGCCGGCGCGTTGGAGGACCGTTCGAAGAAGGTCACCCGAGCCTTCGCCGAACTGCTCAATGTGGCCGGCGTCGAGTTCGCCGTTCTCGGCGCGGGCGAGACGTGCACCGGTGATCCGGCCCGCCGCCTGGGCAACGAGTTCCTGTTCCAGATGCTCGGCATACAGAACGTCGAGACGCTGAACTCGATCACGCGAGCCGATCCGCTGAAGATCGTCGCGACCTGCCCGCACTGCTTCAACACGATCGCCAACGAGTACCCGCAGCTCGGCGGGTACTACGAGGTCGTGCACCACACCCAGTTGCTCGCCCGCCTCATCGCGGAAGGGCGCCTCACGCCCGTCGAGCCGGTCGACAAGAACGTCACCTATCACGACCCGTGCTACCTGGGTCGGCACAACAAGGTCTACACGCCGCCGCGTGACGTGCTCGCCGCGATCCCGGCGCTGAAGTCGCAGGAGATGCACCGCTGCAAGGACCGCGGCTTCTGCTGTGGTGCCGGCGGTGCCCGCTTCTGGATGGAGGAGAAGATCGGCAAGCGGATCAACATCGAGCGCACCGAGGAGGCGCTCGGCCTCGACCCGGACCTGATCTCGACCGCCTGCCCGTTCTGCATGGTGATGCTGTCCGACGCGGTCACCCAGAAGAAGGCCGAGGGCGACGCGAAGGACCATGTGCAGGTGCTCGACGTGGCCCAGATTCTTCAGCAGTCACTGGCGGCGCCGCCTGCGCCTGCGCCCGCGCCCACTGGCTGACGCCCGCCCTGGCCCACTCGGCGTTTCCGGCAAGTAACGTCACGTCCGTGAGCAGCCAGCGCGACGTCATCGACTACGCCCTGCAGCGGCGGGCGCTGCTCGGCGATGTCGCGAGCGGGCGCCGAGCCCAGGCCGAGGCGTGCGATGCGCACCCGCACCTGCTGCTCGCGGCCAAGCACTACGGCACGCCCAGCCCGGACGTGTGCCCGGTCTGCGAGCGGCATTGCCAACAGCACGTTCGCTACGTCTTCGGCGCGGCGCTCGGCAAGGTCAGCGGCCAGGCCAAGTCGCCCGCCGAACTGGCCCAGCTCGCGGCGACCCACGACGAGTTCGACGTCTACGTCGTCGAGGTCTGCACGGCCTGCGGCTGGAACCACTTGATCCGTTCGTTCGTCCACGGCCGAGCCGACGACTCCTCGATCACCGCAGCGGACGGCTGAGCGGTGGCCCACCTGCCCGCCTGGTGGAAGAAGCGTCGCCGCGCGAAGAAGCAGCGGCTGGCCGCGATGAGCCGCCGGCGCCGCATCCTGCGTCGCTTCGCCGTGACGGGTACCTGGCTGCTCGGAATCGTCGCAGTGCTCATGATCAGCGCGGTCACCCTGTTCTACACGCTCAGTGACGTCCCCCGTCCGGAGAGCCTGCCGCTGCCGCAGGTCGCGACGATCCTGTATTCCGACGGCTCGGTGATGGCCCGGATCGGCACCGTGAACCGCACGATCGTCACGCTGGACAAGGTGCCCGCAAACGTGCGCTGGGACGTGCTCGCCGCAGAGGACCGCGGTTTTTACCACGAGCCCGGCGTCTCGATCAAGGGAACGATCCGCGCGGCACTGTCCGATCTCAGCGGCGGCGACACGCAGGGCGGCTCGGGCATCACCCAGCAGTACACCAAGAACGCCTACCTCAGTGACTCCCGGACGTTGTCCCGCAAGCTCAAGGAACTCGCGATCGCCGTCAAGCTCAGTCGCCAGTACTCCAAGAACAAGATCCTGGAGTTCTACCTGAACACCGTCTACTTCGGCCGCGGCGCCTATGGCATCCAGGCGGCTGCCGGCGCGTTCTTCGCCGAGGACGTCAGCAAGCTCGACACCTCCCAGGGGGCGGTGCTCGCCGGCCTGCTGCGCGCACCGAGCTTCTACGACCCGGCCGCCAACCCCAGCAAGGCGAAGGCGCGCTGGAAGTACGTCCTGGACGGGATGGTCAGCACGAAGCACCTCACCAAGGAGCAGGAAGCCAGGCTCACCTACCCCAAGGTGATCCGTCCGAACAACGACACGCTCGGCGCCAGCGGGCCTGCGGCGTTGATCGTGCACCAGGTGATCCAGGAGTTGAAGTCGCACGGGATCAGCGAGGCTGAGATCAACACGCGGGGCCTGCGCATCCGAACCACGATCGACAGGTTCGCCCAGAACGTCGCGTTGTCGTCGATCAAGCAGAGCTTCGCCGGCCTCACGCCGCAGCAGAGGAACTTCAAGAACGCGCTCGTCGCGGTGAACCCGGGCACCGGCGCGGTGCTCGCCTACTACGGCGGCCCCAACGGCAAGAACTACGCCGGCAAGATCGACAACTTCGACTACGCCGGCATCGGCAGCCGCCCGCCGGGCTCCTCGTTCAAGCCGTACACGCTCGCGACCGTGCTCACCCAGACGCTGAAGAAGACGGCGGACAAGCCGCTGACGATCAGCAGCTACGTCGACGGCAGTTACTGCGTGACGATCCAGGGCCGCCAGATCTGCAACGACCCCGGCGATCGGGGTGTCAGCAGCGCGTCGGTACAGATCGCCCTGGCGATGAAGTACTCGCTCAACACGACCTTCGACCAACTCGCCGAGCGGGCCGGGCCGGACAACGTCGCGGACACGGCACACGGCGCGGGTATCGCCAAGACCGACAGCGACGGCAAGAAGACACTCGTGAACCCGAGCGGCAAGACCGGCTTCGGCATCGGCATCGGCGACTACGCGGTGCGCCCGCTCGACCAGGCCGTCGGCTTCTCGACCTTCGCGAACAATGGCGCGCGCAACAGCGCGTACTTCGTGCAGAAGGTCACCGACTCCGACGGCGACACGGTCTACCAGCACAAGAAGTCCGCCGCGCGGGCGCTGGACCCCAAGGTCGCCAACGACGTCACGCTCACCCTCGAGCCGATCGCCGCGTGGTCAAACGATCCGCTCGCCGGTGGGCGAGTCTCGGCCGCAAAGACGGGCACCGAGGGGATCCCCGGGACGACGGCGAACAGCGACGCGTGGATGGTGGGCTACACGCCGCAGGTGAGTGTGGCGGTCTGGGCCGGCAGCGGCAATTCCACGAAAGCGATCTACAACTCATACGGCGGCGCCGAGTACGGATCGGACCTGCCCGGCAAGACGTGGAAGTTGTTCATGGACACCTACCTGGCGGGCAAGGCGAACCTGCCGATGGCGACGAAGCAGCTGGTCACCGGCGGCGTCAGTACGGCCGCGGTGCCCACCACACCGAAGCCGTCGCCCACGAACACGCCCACCCCGTCGTTCAGTCGCAAGACCGGTTTCTCGCCCATCTCCACGCCGGCGCCGGCACCGTCCACCTCGAGGTCGGCCTCGCCGTCACCGTCGACGAGTTGCACGACACCACTTCCCGGCACACCGACCTGCATTACGGTCACCCCGTCGACGACGCAGCCGGGTGGGCCCTAGGACCACCCGTGCCAGGATGAGCCGGTGACGTCCGCGGCCCCGCCCCGTCCGACCGACGCGGTCGGTGCCGGCGACCTCGCCAACGACCAGGACCTGCCCGCACCGAGCCACGCCGACGCCACCGCGGGCCGGGCCAGCCGGATCATCGGAGGTGTCTGGGGACGCCACGCCGGTGTCCGGCACGGTTCATGGTGGACACCGTTGCGCGTGGTGATGGCGATGACCTGCTTCACCCTGCTACTCGGCTTCGCGCAGAAGTCACCCTGCGCCACCGGCCAGTGGACGGGCAACAAGCAGTACACGCACATGTGTTACTCCGACGTCGTGCCGCTGTGGAGCGACGAACGGCTCGACGTCGGCGGCGTGCCCTACCGCGACACGGCCGTCGAGTACCCCGCGCTCACCGGCGGGTTCATGTGGCTCACGGCCGAACTGACCCGCGGCGTGCACGCGCTCGACTCGAACTGGACGGAGCTCGTCATCTTCGGGGCGCTCACCGCCCTGCTGCTCGGCGCGTGCGGCCTGGTCGTCACCGCCGGCACCGCCCAGTCCGCCCGGCGGCGCCCGTATGACGCGGCGATCTTCGCGCTGTCGCCATTGCTGGTCATCCACGCGTTCTCGAACTGGGACCTGCTCGCGATGGCGCTGACCAGCGGGGCGCTGTGGGCCTGGGCCCGAAAACAGCCCGTGCTCGCCGGCGTGCTGATCGGACTGGGCGCCGCGGCGAAGCTCTACCCCGTCTTCCTGCTCGTCGCGATCGCGATCCTGGCGATCCGCACGCGCAGGTACGCGCCCGCGCTGTGGGCCACGTTGTCGGCGCTGCTGGTGTGGCTGGCGGTCAATGTGCCGATCGCCCTGGCGTACTACCACGGGTGGTCAGAGTTCTACCGCTTCAGCATCGAACGCCCGACCGAGCGCAGCACCGTCTGGGCGATCGGCAAGACGCTGTCGTCCAGCAGCATCGGCGCCAGCGACGCGCCGTTCTGGAAACCGTCCGGCGTCGCGGTCGCGCTGGTCCTGCTCGCTGCGCTCGCGGTCGTCGGGTGGATCGGGCTGCGGGCACCGGTCAAACCGCGCCTGGCGCAGCTCGCGTTCCTCGTCGTGCTTGCGTTCCTGCTCACGACGAAAGTGTGGAGCCCGCAGTACTCGCTGTGGCTGGTGCCGTTGCTCGCGCTTGCGCGTCCGCGTTGGCGGATCGCGCTGGTGTGGCAGTTCACCGAGATTGCCGTGTGGTTCCTGACCTTGACGCTGCTGCTGGGTCTGGGCCAGGGCCAGGAGAACCACGGCATCGGCTACGGCTGGCTGATGCTTGTGCTCGTGGCCCGCGACGTGCTGCTGCTGAGCATCGCCGCCTTGATCGTGCGCGAGATGTGGCGCCCGGAGCTGGACGTGGTGCGTGCGGGCGGAGCAGACGACCCTGGCGGCGGGTACTTCGACGGCGCGCCGGACTTCTTCGCGGCGGGTCAGGCCGAGACGAGCGACGCGCGCAGGAACGCGATGTCGGCGCCCTGACCGTCCGGGCCACCGGGGGTCTCGACGATGACGTCGCTGCCGGCGGCACGGCACACCTCGGCGATCGCCGCTGCATCGATTCGGCCGCTGCCGAAGTTGGCGTGCCGGTCGGCACCGGAGTCGAACTCGTCGCGGCTGTCATTGGCATGGACCAGGTCGATTCGGCCGGTGATGGCGAGGATCCGATCGACGATGCCGACCAGTTGCTCACCACCGGCGTGCGCGTGACAGGTGTCCAGGCAGAACCCGGGCCCGAACTCGCCGATGGCGTCCCAGAGCCGGGCCAGGCGGTCGAAACGGCGGGCCATCGCGTTGTTGCCGCCGGCCGTGTTCTCGATCAGGACGGGCAACGGAAAGCCGCCGCCGGGGAAATCGTCGGCGGCCCGGGAGAACACCTTGCGCCAATTGTCGAAGCCGACCTCGGGATCGTCGCCGGCGTTCACGTGACCGCCGTGCACGATCAGTCCCTTGGCCCCGATGCCGTGCGCCGCCGCGGCATGCTGGCCAAGGAGTTTCCGGCTGGGGATGCGGATGCGGTTGTTCCTCGTCGCGACGTTGAGGACGTAGGGCGAGTGGATGTAGACCGCGAGATCGGTTTCCCGGATCTCGGCGGCGTGCGGATGCTCGACCGGGGCCTTCCAGCCCTGCGGATCGGCGAGGAAGAACTGGATCGCAGCCGCGTCGGTGGCGGCCGCCGCGGCCAGCGGATCGGCTGAGTCGACGTGGGCACCAATGACCGGCATACCGTGCACCCTACGACGCGGGTGTGACGTCGACTGGCGTTTCGTGGCCGCGTAACTCAGACTCGTCGGACTCGTTAAACAGCTGTCAGAGGTTAAGCTAGCGTCAGCTAGATACTTGGACAAATCAGGAGAGACGATGCCCGGACGTCACGAGCAGCGGCCCGCAAGTGGGTTGGGTCTGCGCTGGATGGCCGGTGCCGTGGGCCTGGGCATCGCGGTCGCGGCTACCGGCATCCTCGCCATCGCGCCCGCACACGCGTCCGGCGCGACTGTCAACGCCCAGCTGTCTCTCTCGGGGGTGGCCACGAAGGACAACATCCTCGGCGGCACGACGGTCGGCGTGCACCCTGGCGATACCGTCGACTTCAAGGCATCCGCGCTGCCCACCGCCGGGCTCGCCAACGTCCCGACTCTCGGCCCGGTGCTTAGCGACGTGCTGAACGTCCTGCTTGGCCAGTACCAGGTGGTCCTGACAACCGCTACCAACTTCCCGGGCGGAGCACGCACCATCGCGCTCGGCGGCCCAACCTCGGGTCCCTGCAAGGGTGCGGCCCAGCTGCCCGTCACCTTCGCCAACGCCGGCACGTACAAGTTCCACTGGAAGGTGCAGTACGTGCTCCCGGTGTTGCTGAGTTGCTCGAAGAGCGGCCTCAACAACACTGACCTGAATCTGCTCAAGAGTGCCGGCGTCGCGATCAACGCCACGAACCAGTGGACCGGCCAGATCGTCGCGGCGGTCAACCCGCCTCCGGGCGGTATCTCGATCCAGCTCCCGGGCGTGAGCGTCGCGCCGAGCCTGCCGGTGGTGGGCCAGTTGCCGACAGTCGGCCTGCCCGGCACTACCGTCACCCTGCCGACACTGCCCGGCCTGCCGGGCGGCGGTAAGACCACGGCTCCTGGCGGCGGCAAGACGACTCCCGGCGGCTTGCACTACACCCCGCCGCCGCTCACCGTGCCCGAGCGGGCCATGGGTGGCATCGGTGGTGGCGGCAGTGGCGGCTTCGGAGGCGTCCTGCCCGATGCCGGCGGCTCGACACAGTTGGGCACCGGCCTGCCGGGCGTGCCGGTCGCCAACCCCGCCAACCCGCTGCCCACTACGGGCGCGCGCGCCAAGCCGCAGACGAGCACCAAGCGCATCGACCTGGCCTCGAACAAGGCACCGGCCGCGCAGCTACCGGTACTGCTGGCGATCATCGCGATCATCGCGCTGTCACTGGTCACGGCCACCTACGCCCGGCTCTTCCTGCTGCGCCGCAACGTCTGACGATTTCAGGTTGGCCGCAGTGCCGGGTAGGCTGGCCGGGTTCGCCTGCCGTGATCTGCGCTGAATGGTGCGCCGGATCGAACACCGGGCGGGCACCCTCCTGCCGCGGAGAGTCCGCGGCCGATCAGTCCACAGGAGGCACGGCACTCTTATGCGCCATTACGAAGTCATGGTCATCCTCGACCCGAGCCTGGAAGAGCGCACGATCGCTCCCTCGCTCGACACGTTCCTCAACGTCGTCAAGAAGGACGGCGGCACGGTGGAGAAGGTCGACATCTGGGGCAAGCGCCGGCTCGCCTTCGAGATCGACAAGCACGCCGAGGGCATCTACGCGGTGATAGACCTGCAGGCCGAGCCCGCCTCGGTGCAGGAACTCGACCGCCAACTGAACCTCAACGAGTCGGTGCTGCGGACCAAGGTCCTGCGCCCGGAAGAGCGGTAGGCGGCAATGGCAGGCGACACCGTCATCACCGTGGTCGGCAACCTCACCGCCGACCCCGAACTGCGCTTCACCCCGTCGGGCGCGGCCGTCGCGTCGTTCACGATCGCCTCGACGCCGCGCAGCTTCGACCGCACCAGCAACGAGTGGAAAGACGGCGAAGCGCTGTTCCTGCGATGCTCGATCTGGCGCCAGGCGGCCGAGAACGCCGCCGAGTCATTGACGCGTGGCATGCGCGTCGTGGCGCAGGGTCGCCTGCAGCAGCGCAGCTACGAGACCCGCGAGGGCGAGAAGCGCACTGTCATCGAGCTCCAGGTCGACGAGATCGGCCCGTCGCTGAAGTACGCCAGCGCCAAGGTCAACAAGACCCAGCGCGGCTCGTCGAGCGGCGGCGGCTTCGGCTCGTCCGGCTCTGATGGCGGCGGCGGCGGCGGCAGCAGCGCCCCAGCCGATGACCCATGGGGTTCGGCCCCGGCCGCCGGTAGCGCCGGCGGGTCCGACGAACCGCCCTTCTAACCACAGACCATTACCCCAGGAGATACCCGAGATGGCCAAGCCACCCATTCGCAAGCCGAAGAAGAAATCGAACCCGCTACTCGCGGCCAAGATCGAATATATCGACTACAAGGACACGAACCTGCTGCGCAAGTTCATCTCCGACCGCGGCAAGATCCGGGCCCGCCGCGTCACCGGTGTCAGCTCGCAGCAGCAGCGTCAGATCGCCAAGGCGATCAAGAACGCCCGCGAGATGGCACTGCTCCCTTACACCTCCACCGCACGCTGATAGGAGGCGAGAAAAGTGAAGCTCATCCTGACCCGTGAGGTCGCGGGCCTTGGCCTGGCCGGCGACATCGTCGAGGTGGCCGACGGCTACGGCCGCAACTTCCTCGTGCCGCGCGGCGCGGCCATCACCTGGACCAAAGGGGCCGAGAAGCAGATCGTGCAGATCAAGCGGTCGCGCGACGCACGCGAGATCCGCGACCTTGGCCACGCCCGCGAGATCAAGGCGGACCTGGAGAGGCTCGCCGTCACGCTCGGCGCTCGCGCCGGCAAGGACGGCAAGCTGTTCGGCTCGGTCACGACGGCCGACGTCGCCGACGCGGTGAAGACCGCCGGCGGCCCGCTGCTGGACAAGAAGCGCATCCAACTGCCGGGGCACATCAAGACACTCGGCGCGCACACCGTCACGATCGACCTGCACCCCGATGTGGTGGCCTCCGTTCCGGTCACCGTCACGGCGGTCTGAGCAAGCCACCCGTCCGACAACCCGGCGGCCCGTCCCTGTGGACGGCCGCCGGGTTCTCGTTTCCCGGCCCAGTGGCCGTTACCAGCACTACACCTGGCATTCACCTGGAAAGTTTCTTTGCTCCACAAGGGGTGGACAATCTATCCCAGCAATTATAAGGCCCCCAGCGGAATCACGGCGGATATCCACACCGCCGTCCACCGGTCGTCTACAGCCGGCACGGCGATTCCCACAGGGTTATGCACAGGTGTGTGCACAGCCATGATTGCCTGGCCAGGCAGGTGGTCCTAGCGTCATCGATGCCGCCTCTGGATTCCTGCAGGACGGGCCGATCCGCGAAACTGTCGGCGCCGTCCGGTATTGGTCTATGCGTGCGAACGGTACGGACGAAGTCGGGGGAGGGGCGCTCGTGACGCTAGCTGATGGGTCGCGGGTGGCCGCGGGGCCGTCGGAGTACGACCGCACGCCTCCTCAAGCGGTGGAGGCCGAGCAGTCCGTGCTGGGCGCGATGATGCTGTCCAAGGACGCGATCGCGGACGCCGTCGAGCTGGTGCGCCCGGGCGACTTCTACCGGCCGGCCCACCAATTGCTTTTCGATGCCATCCTCGACCTGTACGGCCGGGGCGAGCCGGCTGACCCGATCACGGTGTCGGCCGAGCTGACCCGCGCCGGCCAGCTGGTCCGGGTCGGCGGCGCGAACTACCTGCACACGCTCGTGAACACGGTGCCGACCGCCGCCAACGCGGGCTACTACGCCCAGATCGTGGCCGAGCGAGCCATCCTTCGCCGGCTCGTCATCGCGGGCACTCGCATCGTGCAGATGGGTTACGACACCGCGTCGGGGTCGGCAAACATCCTCGGCAGCGTCGACGATGTCGTCGACCGCGCCCAGGCCGAGGTCTACGAGATCACCGAGCGGCGCACGAGCGAGGACTACGTCCACATCGAATCGCTGCTGCAGACCACCCTCGACGAGATCGACAAGATCTCCTCGACCGGCGGCATCGGCACCGGCATCCCCACCGGTTTCCACCAGCTCGACGAGATCACCAACGGCCTGCACCCCGGCCAGATGATCACCGTGGCCGGCCGGCCCGGCAGTGGCAAGGCGCTCGCCCTCGACACGCCGCTACCTTCGCCCACCGGTTGGACGACCATGGGTGCCGTGCAGGTCGGCGATCTGCTCCTGGGCGCCGATGGCAAGCCCACCCGCGTTGTCGCAGTGACTGAGGTAATGCACGCCCGACCCTGCTTCGAGGTCGAGTTCTCCGACGGCACGGTGATCACCGCCGACGCAGAACACCAGTGGCG
>DAITQD010000039.1:0-3567 GCA_036833255.1 Jatrophihabitantaceae bacterium | reverse complement strand
AGGTCGAGTTCTCCGACGGCACGGTGATCACCGCCGACGCAGAACACCAGTGGCGCACGATGACGCGCGAGAGCGCAAGGCTCGCCTCGGCGAGCGTGCAGCTCGCGCTGGTCGGCGCAAACGGACCACCGCTGTCGGGCCGCGCGTGGATATCCGACGACGCACGAATCGTTACCACTGGTCATCTCGCGGCCACCGTTCGCGGGGCCGACGGATCGCCGAACCACGCGGTTATCGACACGGCAGATGACGTGTTCCGCTGCCGCGAGGTGCTCGACGTGCGGGCTGTCGAATCGGTGCCGGTGCGTTGCGTTCAGGTCGACAACGACGACCACATGTACCTCGCGGGCCGCACCATGGTCCCGACCCACAACTCCACGCTGGCCTTGGATATTGCGCGATCGGCGGCGGTGAAGCACGGCAAGCCGACGGTCATCTTCTCGCTGGAGATGGGCAAGCTGGAGATCATGATGCGGCTCTTCTCCGCGGAGGCGGGCGTCGCGCTGCAGAACATGCGCTCGGGGCACATGAGCGACGGGGACTGGACCCGGCTGGCACGGCGCTCGAGCGAGCTGGCCGAGGCGCCGCTGTACATCGACGACTCGCCGAACCTGACGATGATGGAGATCCGCTCCAAGGCACGCCGGCTGCGCCAGCGGCAGGACATCCAGCTGATCGTGATCGACTACCTGCAACTGATGACGAGCGGCAAGCGCGTCGAGTCGCGCCAACAGGAGGTCAGCGAGTTCTCCCGCTCGATGAAGCTGCTCGCCAAGGAACTCGACGTGCCCGTGGTGGCGCTGTCGCAGCTCAACCGCGGTCCCGAGCAGCGCACCGACAAGAGGCCGTTGCTGTCCGACCTTCGCGAATCGGGCAGCATTGAGCAGGACTCGGACATGGTGATCCTCGTGCACCGGCCCGACCTGTACGAGCCGGAGACCGAGCGCGCCGGCGAGGCCGACCTGATCATCGCCAAGCACCGCAACGGCCCGACGGCCACCATCGCCGTCGCGTTCCAGGGCCGCTACAGCCGCTTCGCCGACATGCCCAGCTGACAGCACTGCGGAACACCGAAATTGATTACGGCGGTCGCCTCACTCCGCTGACCCGGACCCCCGTAGACGAACCGCTGCCGGACGCCGCCCAGAACGACCGGAGCGTGGGATCGGGCTGATATCAGGTCGTTGGCATTCGCGATGCGAGGAGGCGGGCGCCGCGCTCCAGCGTCGCTGGGTTGGCACCGAACGGGATGGTGAGGTAGACCCACAAGGAGCCCTTGTGGATGAAGATGTTGCTGTTGTCGGGCTCTTCGAGCGTTTGATCGCCGATGCCCGGCACGGTGCGGAACTTGCGCTTGATGGACCTGTCGATCGTGAGAGCGTTGGGCACGTCGCGAGTCACGAATATCTCTACCTGTCCGGATGGGGCAGTTGGCGGCGCGTTGTAGGTGCACGAGGAGGAGTAGGCGACGGGGTCTGTGGAGGCCACGTCCACACCTGGGTCCAGCGCGGCGCCCGCTATCAGGGCTCGGGCGTCAGCACGGGTCAGCAGGACGCACGAGTCTGGTATTGCGGCGGCCGCCGAGGGGCTTGCGGGTGTCGACAGCGGCGCGGAGTTGGCCGCGGACGCGGTCGCTGGGTTGGACGCCGCGCCGGCGTGCGCCGGAGAACTGCTGCCGTGGCCGGAGCCTGCGCTGGCGCATCCGGCGGCCAGTATCGTCAGCGCGGCCAGCACCGCGATGGTGCCGACTTGCGATCTTGGTGTTCGTTCGTCGCTACGGGTCATGTCGGTCTCCTTGATCAAGGTTGGTTTGTGCGGCAGAAGTTTCCGGGAGTCGGGCGCCACAGCTCGGTCGGCCCCCAGGCGAACCCCCCGCTGGCCGTGATGGTCTGGGCCCGCACCGCGCGCAAGAAGAAGTTGAGGACGGCGACGACCACCTGCGGGACGGTCCATCCGATGCCGTAGCTTCCGACCACCACCAGCGCGTCGCGCACGCAACCGGCGGTGAGTGAGAGCCCGTCTGCGACCACGGACAGTGCCACGCCGAGCTGATACCAGACGCCAGCACTAAACCCGAGCACACCGACGCCTATTGACACCTTGAGGTTCCAGCCCAGGGTGATCACGCCGCTGGCGACGCCGAGGACGCGGGTGTTCGCCGTCATCGGATCCTCCACCGCCAGCGTGGTTCCGATCAGACTCGGGCTGCCGTTGCGGTAGCCGAAGCCCAGGTCGCCCGAGATGCCGTAGCCGCCCTTGGTGTGGAATTCGGCTGCACCGATCAACTGCATGGACAGGTAGAAGTCCTGGTTCACCGACAACACCAAGGGGACCCCGAAACCGGCGAGGGGAATGGTGAGCGTCTCGGGGACGTGCACCGTCTTGCCTCGGAAGTCACCGGCACTGCTGCGGGTCGCGGCGTCGATGGCGACCTCGACCGCTCCGGCTCCATGCACCTGAACCGTCGCCTCGAGAAGCTTTCCGTGGCTGATCACCAACCGGAACGACGCTGTCGGCTTGTCCAGCTTGAGCGTGAGCGTGGCTAGCAGCCGGCCGTCGCCCTTGTCGTAACCGATACGGACACCGACCCCGCCGGCACAGCAGAACGGTGTCACCTGGAAGTCGCCGGCACCTACCGGGCTCGGTGTGGTCGACGGCGCCGGCAGGATCGGCGCGGCGGGAGCGGCCACCCTTGCTCCCTCGGCGGGCGCGAGCAGCCCGGCGACCCCACGCGGGGTCAGCCGAGTTCCTCGGAACGAGTGGGTGGTGGGCGTGCTGGTGTCGGTCGCGGGGTTCGGCGATCGCCCCGCGCTGGGGTTCGCCGGGCCCGATCCGGTGGCAGGGGCGAGCGGGTCATGCGGATCGTCGACAGCGGCACCCGGCGCGCTGGGCGTGGCGTAGGCCAGGGTTTCCCCGATCGGGATCGGTGTCGAGGAACCAAGATTGGCGTCGCGGATGACGTCGGTGATCGATACCGGTCCGAGTATTACGATGACCTCTGCGCCGCTTCTGGTCAGCTTGAGTACCCGACCGGTGCCGAAGCTCGTTGCCAGCATGATCTTGCCTACTGCCAGCTTGCTGGCCCCCGGCGCGTTCGCGTCGATCGTCCAGGTCAGCCCGGACGCGCTGACCACCCGCACCGCCGCGGCTCCGCCCCCGATGAGGACCACGTCGGGCTGATACACAACCCCCGCGACAGCGGTGGCTCCGGCGCCGTATCGCAACTCGTTGCCACTGAGCTGGGCGACCTGCGAACTGCGCCGCGGGGCCGCTGTCGTGCTCGGATGCCCGACGCTGCTTGTGCAAGCCGCAGTGACCAAGGCAGCCACTATGATGACGGCTAACCGTGCCTTGCGTGCGTCGAGCTCGCCATTGCGAACGATCGCGTTCATCACCACTCCTTTCCAGAACTGCGGGTCGCTCAGAGCCGGCCCAGGACCGCGGTGGCGAGGACCTTCTCCAGGGCCAGGCCGAGGTCCGGCAGGGAACCGATGTACTGCCCGCCGCCGAGAAGCAGCAGGAACCCGGTGCTGCCTTTTCGGACGTAGAGCTGGGCTGCGTTCCCGG